>DXOJ01000434.1 GCA_019412865.1 Bacteroides sp.
CGTCTTCGCTTAATATGGTTATTCCAAGTTTTTTTGCTTTTTCAAGCTTAGCAGGTCCCATATTGTCCCCAGCCAGTATAAAACTTGTTTTCGCAGAAATGCTTCCTACATTTTTCCCTCCATTTTTCTCGATAAGCTCTTTATATTCGTCACGTGAATGATGGACAAACACACCGCTGATAACGATAGACTGTCCCGCTAACTTATCCGTATATCCTTTTAAATCTTCCTCGGTGCGATAAAGCTGCAGTCCGGCCTCTTTTAGCTTGGCAACTAACTCACGATTAGACTCATTCGCAAAATATGCAAGTATACTCTGGGCTATTTTTTCTCCGATTTCATCGATACTTACCAATTTTTCAAGATCTGCCTGTTGCAGATCATCTATATTCTCAAACGATTTTGCTATCTTTTTGGCCACAGTCTCACCAACAAAACGAATTCCCAAAGCAAAAATAACACGTTCGAAAGGAACGGTTTTGCTTTGTGCAATCCCCGTTATAATGTTCTCCGCCGATTTTTCTCCCATACGATCCAAACCTTTGATATCATCAGCTGTGAGTTTATATAAGTCGGCCGTATTTTTAATTAATCCCAAACGATAGAACATATCCACAGTTTCCGGTCCCAATCCATCAATATTCATAGCCTTTCGACTAATAAAATGCTCGATTTTGCCTTTGATTTGAGGAGGACACGCTGTTTCATTAGGGCAATAATGAGCGGCTTCCCCTTCATACCTGACTAATTTACTACCACATTCAGGACAATTGACGATGAATCGAACCTTCTCCCCAAGCATAAAACTACGTGCATCTTTATCTACCCCCGTAATCTTAGGAATAATTTCACCACCTTTTTCCACATAAACCATGTCTCCGATATGCAAATCAAGTCCTTCGATGATATCCGCATTATGTAAGGATGCACGTTTTACGACAGTTCCCGAAAGCTGTACAGGGTCCAGATTAGCTACCGGAGTGACTGCTCCGGTTCTTCCTACCTGATAGGTCACCTTATTCAATCGGGTCAATGCACGTTCTGCCTGGAATTTATAGGCAATAGCCCATCGAGGAGACTTAGCCGTAAAACCCAAATTTTTCTGTTGTCTCAAACTGTTCACCTTCAAAACAATCCCATCAGTGGCAACCGGTAGATTTTTACGTTCTACATCCCAATAGTTGATAAATTCAAAGACCTCCTCCAATGTCTGGCACTTACGCGTCAAATCAGAGATTTTAAAGCCCCATTTTGCCGCTTCCTGAAGATTTTCATAATGTCCGTCACAAGGCAGATTATCTCCCAATAAATAATATAAATACGCATCCAGCTTGCGAGAAGCTACAATAGAAGAATTTTGCAACTTCAATGTACCGGACGCCGCATTTCTTGGATTGGCAAAAAGCGGTTCTTCACGTGCCTCTTTTTCCCGATTCAACTCTTCAAACACTTCCCATGGCATAAGAATTTCCCCACGTATCTCAAAAGAAGCGGGATAATTATCACCATGTAATACAAGCGGGATAGAACGGATTGTTTTCACATTATCCGTCACATCATCGCCTTTTTCTCCATCTCCACGGGTGACGGCACGAACCAACTTCCCATTTTCATAGGTCAACGAAATAGAAGTACCGTCATATTTCATTTCACAACAAATCTCGAAATCCTCATTTAGCGCTTTACGGACACGATCGTAGAAGTCCGTCACTTCCGCTTCCGAATATGTATTTGCCAATGACAGCATAGGATATTTATGAGCCACTTGCGTAAAATTCTTGTTCAAGTCGCTCCCCACGCGCATAGTGGGTGAATTTTCATCTTTATATTCCGGATGTGCTTGTTCCAGATCCTGAAGTTCACGCATCTTATCGTCAAACTCTTTATCCGAGATTTCAGGAGCATTCAACACATAATAATTATAATTATGCCGATGAAGTTCGGCACGCAATTCCTCTATTTTTTCTTTTATATCCATATTTCTTCGATTGTTTAAGGCAAAAATACATGTTTATCTTTGAATATTTGTACTTTTGCGAAAAATTAAAAGATTATGCGCATTGATATTATAACAGTTTTACCCGAAATGATTGAAGGTTTCTTCAATTGTTCTATCATGAAACGAGCTCAAGATAAAGGACTTGCAGAAATACACATTCACAATTTACGTGATTACACCGAAGATAAATATCGTCGTGTCGATGATTATCCTTTTGGAGGATTTGCCGGAATGGTGATGAAAATAGAACCTATCGAACGCTGCATCAATGCTCTAAAGGCAGAACGTGACTACGATGAAGTTATCTTCACGACCCCTGACGGAGAACAATTCAACCAACCGATGGCCAACACTCTCTCTCTGGCACAGAATCTCATTATTCTTTGCGGACACTTTAAAGGCATCGATTACCGTATTCGCGAACATCTGATTACTAAAGAAATCAGTATCGGCGATTATGTATTAACAGGAGGAGAACTAGCGGCAGCAGTGATGGCAGATGCTATCGTACGTATCATTCCCGGAGTCATCTCCGATGAACAATCCGCACTTTCCGATTCTTTCCAGGATAATTTGCTGGCAGCACCTGTATATACACGACCTGCTGATTATAAAGGCTGGAAAGTTCCCGATATTCTATTATCCGGGCATGAAGCAAAGATCAAAGAATGGGAACTGCAACAGTCCCTGGAACGCACCAGAAAACTTCGTCCCGACCTATTAGGGGAGTAAAATAAAGTGTAAATAAAAACGACGGTGAAGATTACGTAAATCCTCACCGTCGTTTTTATTTTATCTTCAATCTAAAGATTCTGTCCGTAGACAATTCCTCTAAACACGAACTTCTTTTTCATCTGCCACTACCTGCCTGTTTATACTTTCTTTATTTAAAAGAGAAATAGCATTTTTCTTGCAGACTTAATGCGAAGGGTTATTGTATGTTTTCAATTATACCTCAAGCGCACCAATTATTTCCTTTACAGACTTACATCCGTGTCTTTCCAGGTAATTATTTATACCATCTTCCACTTTAATAGTCACAGCAGGATCTATGAAATTTGCCGTACCAATTTGGATGGCCGTCGCACCTGCAAGCATGAATTCAACAGCATCTTTCCAGTCCATAATACCTCCCAATCCAATGACAGGAATATTTACCACCTTGGCAACTTGCCATACCATACGTAATGCGATAGGTTTTACGGCTGCTCCCGACATTCCGCCTGTTATAGTTGACAAAATAGGGCGTTTACGTTCCGCATCAATCGCCATACCCAGCAATGTATTGATTAATGACACGCTATCCGCACCACTTTCTTCTGCTGCACGAGCTATTTCAGTGATGTCCGTAACGTTCGGGGAGAGTTTTACGATAAGTGTCTTTTTGTAAGCTGAACGCACTGCTTTTACTACTTCTGACGCCCCTTTTGCTGACACACCAAAAGCCATACCTCCTTGCTTTACATTAGGGCAAGAGATGTTTAGCTCTATAG
>DXOJ01000435.1 GCA_019412865.1 Bacteroides sp.
TTTCTTGGGTGGTATGACTATTTTCGGATTGCAACGAGCCTGCCAAAATATGTTTGTAGCCTTGGGACAAGCAAAAATTTCTATTTTCATAGCCTTGTTGCGCAAAGCAATCCTATTGATCCCATTGGCATTAATATTGCCACATTTTATGGGAGTAGCCGGTGTATATGCGGCTGAAGCAATATCCGATGCGACAGCGGCAATTTGTTGTACTTTGTTGTTCTTCTGGCAGTTCCCCAAAATATTGGGAAAAATCCAAGGGAGCACTTTGCACATAAGCTAAATTTCCTGATGTTTATCCATAAATAGAACTAATTATGTAACGGCTTACGTATTTTTGCGAAAAATGTTTGTTCATATTATAAAAAGCTAATATATTTGCGTAATCAATTACGTATTTAGTGACGCAACTAATAAAAACATGGACTTTTTTAATCAGACAGGCAAATTAGCCATCGGTAGCAGATTACGCATGTTGACCGATAAAATAACAGTAGATGCAGCCGCCATCTATAAAATGTTTGGAGTAGACCTCAAACCGAAATGGTTTCCTGTATTTTTTGTATTATCACGTGGGGAGGCAAAAACCATTACGTCCATAGCCAAAGAGATTGGTCATTCTCATCCTTCCGTGAGTAATATTATTAAAGAAATGGTAGCTAAAGGATTAGTGAAGGAGACAAAGGACAAATCCGACGGGAGAAGAAACATGGTCATGTTATCTGCCAAAGGAAAAAGAATGTCCGACTCTTTTTCGGAACAGTGTATAGATGTTACGGCAGCTATTGAGCAAATCACGCAGCAAACCCGGAATGACCTTTGGGAGGCTATCGAAGAATGGGAGAATCTTTTGTTGGATAAATCCCTGTTGGAGCGGGTGAAGGAAGCGAAAAAGGAACGAGAGAGTAAGGACATCAAAATAGTTCCTTATGAACCTTGCTATCAATCTGCCTTCCGGACCCTTAACGAAGAGTGGATAACTGCTTATTTTCGGATGGAAGAGGCCGATTACAAGGCTTTGGATCATCCAAAGGAATATATTCTGGATAAGGGAGGAGCTATTTTGGTGGCTCTTTATAAAGATGAGCCGGTCGGTGTATGTGCTTTGTGTAAGATGGATCATCCGCTTTATGATTATGAGTTGGCCAAACTGGCTGTCAGCCCTAAGGTTCAGGGCAAAGGTATTGGAGTACTGCTTTGCGAAGCAGTTGTAAATAAAGCGAAGGAGCTTGGTGGTAAAAGAATCTTTATAGAGAGCAATACGCGTCTGAAACCGGCTATCCATATTTATCATAAGTTGGGCTTCAAGGAACTTCCCGAATATCACACGACTTATGAAAGAGGAGACATACAGATGGAATTAATGATTGAAGAGTGAAAATGAAAAAGGTGGATGGTGAATTTATTAAGGGGCGCATTGCCCCTTCATTCCAGTTCCTGCGCATAAATGTTGATGGCGCGTAATGCCTTTAATATTTCAGTCGGGGTGATCCCCTGACATTCTATTCTCAACACTTTTTCCCAATCCTCCATATCTACATTCCATTTGTAGATTTGGGGACATAGGGTGAAAAGCGCTGCGATATGTTTGATATCCCGTACATTCTTTACCGAGGTGCGAAAAATTAGTATTTGCTCTTCCATAGTTACTATCGATTACTTTTGTTTTCTGTGCAAAGGTAAGTTTAAACAGGGTTCTGTATAGGATTATTCGACGAACGCCCTGATTTCTCATGACGAAATAAGTAATATGGGAGATTAACTTCATATAGCTATCCTTTGAAAACTCCCTCATCTGTACCTGTCAATATATAAAAAAGTGTATCTGTTCTCGTCTTTCTTTTTTGCTTTACTTTGCAGTGTTGTTTTAATCTCCTAATATACTTAAAGGTTATGAAGTTGAATTTTGCTAAAAGAATGTCTTATATAAAGGCTTCGGAAATAAGAGAGATATTAAAAGTGACTGAACAGGAAGATGTGATTTCGTTTGCCGGTGGTCTGCCTGCTCCGGAACTTTTCCCAATAGATGAAATCAATAAGATTAATCAGATTGTATTGAAAGAAGCAGGTACAAAAGCACTTCAATATACCACAACGGAAGGTTATGCTCCTTTGCGGGAATGGAATGCCAACCGGATGAACGGGCGTTTGGGCACGGCTTTCGATAAAGACAATATTTTGATAACCCATGGTTCGCAACAAGGATTGGACTTGTCTGGAAAAGTTTTTTTAGACGAAGGAGATGTCGTGCTTTGTGAAAGCCCGACCTATTTGGCTGCGATTAGCGCATTCAAAGCGTATGGGTGTAGCTTCATTGAAATTCCCACGGATGAGGAAGGGATGATGATGGACGTTTTGGAAGATGTTTTGAGTAACACTCCGCATATAAAACTGATATATGCGATACCTACCTTTCAGAATCCTACAGGAAAAACGTGGAGTCTGGAAAGACGCAGGAAATTGGCTGAATTATCTGCCAAATACAGTGTTGCAGTTATTGAGGATAATCCGTATGGCGAGTTAAGGTTTGAGGGAGAACCTTTGCCCTCTATAAAGTCTTTTGATGAGGCTGGAAATATCTTGTGTACAGGCAGTTTTTCGAAAATATTCTGTCCCGGCTTTCGGATTGGCTGGATTGCGGGGGATAAAGATATTATCCGCAAATATGTATTAGTCAAGCAAGGTACGGATTTACAATGTAACACTATTGCCCAGATGACCATTGCCGAATATCTGAAGCGGTATGATATTGATAAACATATTGCAAAAATAGTCGAAGTATATAGAAAGCGCAGGAATGTTGCGATTGAAAGTATAGAACGTTGTTTTCCGGATACAATAAAGTTTACTCGTCCCGAAGGCGGACTATTTACCTGGATAGAACTTCCTGTGGGGATTTCAGCACGCGATGTTTTAGTCAGAAGTCTGGAGAAAAAGATTGCTTTTGTTCCGGGAGGTTCTTTTTATCCGAATGGCAACAAGGAAAATACGCTTAGAATAAACTACTCCAATATGCCTGAAGAAAAAATAGAGAAAGGGCTGAAGACTCTCGGAGAGGTGGTAAAGGAGTATATCCGCCAATCAGAATGATTCTTTGATAATGTTTCCTAAAACCTGCAAGCGTTCTTCGATAAAAGGACTCCATTGCTGACCGAAACTCAAACGCATACAGTTTTTGTACTGGTCGTGCAGTGTAAACATGCGTCCGGGAGCAATGCTGATCTTGTGTTGCATGGCTTTGTAATATAATTCTGTGGTATCAATCTTTTTGTTTAGTTCCACCCAAAGCATGAAACCTCCCTGCGGAGTTATGATTTTAGTGTCTTCGGGGAAATAGTAGGTAATAGATTGTGCCAGATGAAGACTGTTGGAATGTAATTCATGGCGCAACCTGCGTAAATGATTCTCATACCTGCCGTTTTCCATAAAGTTGGCAATGGCCTCCTGATTGAGGGTAGGAGTGGATATTAAATGAATATGTTTTTGGCGAATAACAGCATCCTTAAATTTACCGGGGGCAATCCAGCCTACCCGGTAACCGGGAGCTAATGTCTTTGACACAGAGCCACACCATAACACAAGTCCCTTTTCATCGAAAGCTTTGCATGGCTTAGGGCGTGAATGTCCGAAGAATACATCACCGTATAAATCATCTTCAATCAGAGGAATATTATATTCAGCCAACATCTGCACTACCTCTTTTTTATGCTCATCGGGCATACAACTTCCCAGTGGATTACTGAAATTACTGATAAGCAGGCATAGATTAATCTGCGGTAATACTTTTCTTAAAGTATCGGGCTCAATACCTGTTACAGGGTTGGTGGGCAGTTCCAACACCCGGAGTCCCATGCTGTTGGCCAACTGCAATATGCCGAAATAAACAGGACTTTCAACAGCTATCGTATCTCCTTTTCGGGCAATAACAGATAATGCTAAAGAGATAGAATTGGTCACTCCCGTGGTAGTGACAATATCATCTTCAGTCAGATTTCCATTCCAGCTATATGCAAAACGGGCAATATAGTTTCTTAACCGAATATTTCCCTGCGGGTCTTCATACCTGGTACCGTTTCCCGGAAGTGAATACATTGCCTTGATTAATTCCTTATTGAGCTTTGCAATAGGCAATAGAACGTCTTCCGGTATTCCCAGTGAGAAACGGGTGATGGACAAATTTTCGATGGAATGATATACTTCCATGATTAAGTCGGCCTCTTCCTTTCCTAAAGATTGAGTTGCAGGTTGTGTTGTTGCCGGAGCAGACAAATTTAATGGTTTATAATTGACAATGTACCCTGATTTGGGGCGGGAGATGATAAATCCTTCCTTTTCCAGTTCATAATATACCTGGATTGCCGTGTTTAAACTCACGCCATATTCATTGCTGATAGTACGTAAAGAAGGTAATTTCTCGCCTGCTTTCCATATACCTGTTTTTATTTGCCAAGCGATAGTGCCGGCTATCTTTTGATATAGGATTTCTCTTTTCATGTTTATTCAGTCTCCGGCAAAGATACAAAAATGATGTCTGCATCTGTTGTGTTTGATCTATTTTGTGGGGTACTTCAGGGTATAAGAACTCATTTTTCGCTATGCTATTTTTAGTTGTTCTCCTTGAATACAATATCTTTTTCGTTGTCTAATGAGTTTTCGTTTGACTTAAGTTGAACGAAAACTGGAATGTATATTCGATAGTTATTGATAGTAAGGAAAGAAATAACTAGATGAAGTAAATATTCATAATAGTGGCATTTCTATTCTCGTCACCTGTTCTTCTTCGGGTACGTTGGGATTGCTGTAATAATATTCTATGGATGTTCCCGAAGGTTTGTAACCGTTGTTTTTTATCCATTCCATCATTTCATTGTACAGAACAGCCAGTTCACTGTAAGTTCCTCTATGTAGACAGGAAACTATTTTTCTTTCCGGTATCGTTATAGATCGTATATCCCCTTCACCCTGTAACTCTCTGGATGATTTTAGACCAATAATCATTTTTATATTGTGTTCAGTCAGGCTCTCAAAGTCGGGATACTCGACATAAGGAATATCAGTAGTGATTTCGCCTTGTGCCTTAAATAAAGAGTCTATTTTTACGAAGTTCTTCCCGATAGCCTCTGACATTCCGTTCATATCCGTGTGTACTTCAACAGCCAAAGCGGATTGCTTCGGTTGTTTCAATAGCATGATTTCTGAAACCTTTCCCATAATGCATTGTTTTAGAGTGTTGATAATTTCTTATTTCTTTGTGACTGGAATATAAATGTCGGTCATTAATTCTGTTCTAAGAGTAGAGGTGGGACGGTTCATATACATCTCAAAACTGAAAGTACTTTGAGGGCGATATTTACTTTCCGGAAACCACTCTTCATAAATAGTCCGGTAGAACTTATGCAACAAAGAGTAGTCTCCGATATGCCTGAATACAGCATAACGTCCACCGGGAACTTCCATCACTCCCGGTTGCGAATCATTTTCAGTGGTATCAATTGTCACCCCGAGATAGAAGCGGCATTTATTCATGGGAGTTATGGACGGGTCATCCATACTAAGGCTGACAAACTTATAATTCAACTTTTCTTCATTATGCTGCTTGGCGTAATTGGCCAGTCTGTTCCATATTAATTTGTATCGGAGCTCATCTTTGTATTTTTCACCAACCTCGATACAAAATACTTTCATTGGCAGAATCGACCGGATTTCAGGAGTGATAACCGCATGTTGCTCATCATACATCGGCTTGTACTTCTCTCTATATTGAGAGCTCGATACGCCAAAATGTTTTTTGAAGGCTTTGGCTAGACTAAATTTGGTCTGATAGTTTGTCTGTTCCGAAATCTGATTTAATGTAAACTCGGTGGATACTAACAAATGTGCTATTTGTTCGAGACGTAAACGCTGTATGTAGCTTCCGATATTTTCTCCGGCAACAGTTTGAAACACTCTTCTGAAGTGATATTTGGAAAGTCCGCTTATCGTGCTAAGCATGTCTGTATTCAAAGTCTCGAATAAATGATTATTGATATAAACGATTATATCCTGAATCTTCTGGTGATGGATATTACAGGTTTCCAGCTTCTGTTTCCACCGTTTCAGATGGGGTAACCGTTCGTTGAGGATGTGCCTAAGTTCCTCCGGCGAATAAGCAGTACCTGCATATTCATTGTACTTGTCGGTGTATTTTATCCAGATATTAATCATTTCCGACATCGGAATGTCAACGATATATTTTCCGTCTTTCAGACAGTAATAGCAATATTCATCACTTCGCGAACCGTCGGAGTTAGTACCCAGATATTTCTCTACATCAAAGCGGAGAGGCATCCCGCAACTTTGACAATACCTCTTATTTATTTCTGATTCAATCATCGGTTGGGTTTTCGTTTGATAGATAGGAGCCGCTCTATATCATTAAATAAAGAAGTATCTTTTAATTCGAACATAAGCCACTTCCCATCATGGAAAGTGGTCGTCTCATCATATATCTTTTGAGTCGCATTGGAGAACATTTCTCGCATGGATTCGAATTTAGTGCGTTCATCTTTACCTAAAATAACCATGAACCCAATCGTTTGCTCTTTGGCGTATAGGGCACATAGAGTTTTTCCGCCTCTGCGATATTTGTATTCGTAGGTCCATTTTTTCCCTCCATGATTCCACATTTGTTCCATATTGTATTTCTGTTCGATAAGTTGGTGAAGTGAAGTCCATAGATCATAAAGTTTCTTACCTGTCAAGGCTTCCAGTGTTTCGGGAGTTGGAATTTGAAAAGTTTCTTTCATGGCATTCTGTATTTACTTTTGATTATCTACATCACAAAGGTAGACTGAATTTCTAATAGATCGTTGTCCAATATAGGCATTTTAGACAGTGCAACTGAACAAACTGTCCTGAAATTAATTTATTTTGTAGAAACGGGATATTGGTGTATAACCTTTATCTTTGCATTAATTAAAAATAAAGCAAAATTTAAAGAAAATGAAAACAATGCTATTAGCGGTAGGTACTCTGTGCCTCATGGCAGGTTGCTCGTCGAAAGTGAGTAGTTCTAAAGGAATTGTAAGTGATGCAACCATGAATACGGTAACGATTGTCACCGATAAGAATGATACCCTTTCATTCAGTACGATGGATGCAAATAAAGAAGAAGTCAACGGTTTACTTCTGAATGATACGCTGGAAGTGTTTTATACAGGAAAATATACACCGGGGATGCCGGCTACCAAATTAGTTCAGTATCCGCAATCTCCGCTTGTAGGAGGTGACCGGGATGAACATGGCTGTATCGGCTCTGCCGGATACGTATGGTGTGAAGTGCAAAAAGACTGTATCCGCTTATTTGAGAAAGGGATTCGTACAGAAGCGGTGGATGGCAGCGGCACTTCAGCTTTCATTGTCTTTGGTCCCGATTCTACACAGCTGGAACTTTTCTTCTCCAATAATCAGCCCAATGAAATATTGGAAAGGCGTGGACTGCTTTCAGGAGGTTATGCATGGAACGTGGAAGACGATGATACGAAAAATGTACGCTTGATAGATGGCTTGTGGACAATCAGCCAAAGAGATAAATTAATTTATACCCAGAAAGCCGGAAGCTGATTTAAAAAGTTCCGGTATTCTGTAGGCTTGTTTATAGCGTCATATTCCTGGCCGTCAATGTGGCATAGACATTTTCTGCATATTGTCTTCCTATGGGGATTACAATCCGGCATCCGGTCAGGTTTATTTCCCGTTTAGAGAACCGTTCCACCTTATTAACCGGAATGATATAGGAGCGGTGCGTACGTAGAAAAGACTTTTCGGGTAACATCTCCTGAATACTTTTCAGACTTGTGCGCGATAATATATAGTTGCCGTTTATACGGAATATTTTCGTATAATTCTCCATTGCTTCGATATAAAGAATATCGGAGATAGGGATGGATATGTTATTGTATTCTTGTTTGATTATGATGTTTTCCGGTACTTTATGCTGGCGTGCTTCAATAAAGACAATCGCTTTCTCAACAGCTTTTTCAAATCGTTCATAAGCAAAGGGCTTATGCAGGAAATCCACGGCATCGAGGTCGAAGCCATCCAGTGCATACTGTGCATGGGCTGTCGTAAAAATAAGGCAACTTTCGGGAGGAAGCGCATGGGCAATATCCAGTCCGTTGGTACTGTTCATTTCAATATCCAGAAAGACCAGATCAGGTTTGCGCCGGGCTATTTCTCGCAGTCCGGTCAGCGGTTCGCTGAAAGTAGTAAGTTCCAGTCCTCCTTTTCGTTCGCAAAACTGGCTGATGATGAGCAATGCAATCGGTTCATCGTCAATAGCGATACAAGTAAGCTTTTTCATCGTAGTTGAATGTTAAGATAGGTTTTGAAACATCCGTTTTCTTCTTTTGTAATCAATGCAAAGCGGCTGGGATAAAGAAGCTCCAGTCGTTTACGGCAATTGTCTATTCCGATGGCATGAGGATTTTTGTGGTTCTTCTTCATAATCATATTCTCGGTTTCAAAGTTTAGCAGTCCCTCCTTTACAATGATACGAATAAGAATTGTACAGTCCGTGTCGGACGAAACACCGTATTTGAAACTGTTCTCGACAAAAGTAATGAGAATCATCGGAGGAATCTGTATCTGTTCGTCATCCATCTCGGTTTCAAATACCACTTTCGTATGCTTGTTTAAACGCAAAGATTGCAGGTCAACGTATTGGCGTATATATTCTACTTCATTGCTTATGGAAATCAGATCTGAAGTAGTCTGGGCATACATATATTTCAGAATATTGGAAAATTTGATAAAGGCGGATTCTGTTTTGTCCGACTTCGTAAGTACCAGCCCGTAGAGGGCGTTCAATGTATTGAAAAGGAAGTGCGGATTGATTTGCGCCTTGTAGAGAGCCAGCTCCGCCTTGTTCTTTTCCGCTTCAATCTCCTGTTTGGAAAGAATTTGCCGGAAAAGTTCAAAGATCAGTTCAATGGAAAGGCTGAACCCCGTCACTACCAGAAAAAAGAACCACACAGTCTGCGCTCGCATGTGTTGCCGGGTTTTATGCATTATCGGATCTATATGGTTGGGTTCCGGTGGATATGGAAAGTGGGTTAGCAACCATGTGATAAAGATAAGCGATAACATGAGCAATAAGATATGTCCGAACTTCCGTTGCATGAAAAGCATCGGTAGTTTCACTTTACGGTAGATGAAGTACAGACCGTAGAGATAGACAATCAGGGTCAGCATAAAGACTGTGTGGTGTACAATCCATTTGTCTACCGGCACTAACATGATGATGGGCGGCATGATTACCAGACAGAAAAGCAAGTCGATGTAAACAGGTATATTAGTACGTTTCATATTCTTCTCATTGCTCGTTTAACTCCCGGAAGTATATTTTCTCACTTCTTTGCAAAGATAAAAGATTGTTCTGAAACCCCAAGCATTCCCTTTTGCCGTTCGTCATCATATTCTTGCTGTTCGTCACTACATTCTTATTTTATTGTTTGATAATTCTTAGATTTGGTCAGTCGCGCTTTTTATGGAATAATGGGTTATAAATCATTAACAATCATTTAAATATAGCTACAATGAAACAACTAATCATTTTTGCCTTGGTTTGTTTGCCTCTGCTATGTGCTTGTGGAGGTTCGCAACAGAAAGAGGCAGATGCCACGTACAAAACACTTACCGTAACACAGAGTGACCAGATTTTGAAATCCGATTATACAGCTACGCTACGAGGGCGGCAGTATGTTGAAATTCGTCCGCAGGTGAGTGGTATAATTACCCGGATATGTATCAATGAAGGAGATCCCGTTCATAAAGGGCAGACACTTTTCATTATCGACCAGGTTCCTTATAAAGCAGCGTTGGAAACAGCAGTGGCTAATGTAAAAAGCGCGGAAGCCAAGCTTGCCACTGCTAAATTGACAGCGGATAGCAAAGCTGAACTTTACAAAGAACAGATTGTGTCCGAATTCGATCTGCAAACAGCCCGCAATGAACAAGCGGCGGCAGAAGCAGCATTGGCACAGGCTAAAGCACAGGAAGTGAATGCGCGTAATGACCTTTCTTATACTGAAGTAAAAAGCCCGGTGAACGGAGTCGCCAGCATGATTCCTTATCGTGTAGGGGCGTTGGTGAACAGCAGTATCACCGAGCCGTTAGTCACTGTTTCGGACGATAGCGAAGTATATGCCTATTTCTCCATGACGGAGAATCAAATACTCGACTTTGTGCAACAGTATGGTTCACTTAAAAAAGCGATAGAAAACATGGACGAAGTGGAACTGACTATGAGCAATGGAAAAACTTATTCCCATGTCGGAAAGGTAGATGCTATCAGCGGTACGGTGGATGAAGGAACCGGTGCTGTTGGGCTGCGGGCTGTTTTTGTCAACCCCGACCAGTTCCTGCGTAACGGTGGAAGTGGTAAAGTCGTTGTTCCTACCATAAAGAAAGGAGGTATCATCATTCCGCAGGCAGCTACTTACGAATTGCAGAATCGTATATTTGTATATAAAGTAGTCGACGGCAAAGCGAAATCAACCCCGGTAGAAGTGTTCCGGTTGAATAACGGTACTGAATACATCGTCGAAACAGGGCTTGCACCGGGTGATGTTATTATAGCCGAGGGTGCCGGACTGGTGCGTGAGGGAACAGTAATCAAGAGTGATCCGACTAAAGAATAAGATGCCGTTATGAAAATCAGAACATTTATAGACCGGCCTATTCTCGCAGGAGTAATTTCGGTCGTTTTTCTTATCATCGGATTGATAGGACTTTCGCAGCTTCCCGTTGAACAGTTTCCTGAAATTGCACCTCCTACCGTCAGCGTTTCCGCTACCTATACCGGTGCTAATGCGGAAACAGTACAGAAAAGTGTAGTCGTGCCATTGGAAGAAGCGCTCAATGGAGTAGAGAATATGATGTACATGACCTCTTCCTCTACCAATAACGGTTCAGCGAGAATAACCATTTACTTCCGTCAGGGGACTGACCCCGATATGGCGACAGTTAACGTGCAGAACCGTATTGCTACGGCACAAGGATTATTACCGGCAGAAGTCACCCGCAGCGGTATCACCGTCCGTAAGCGCCAGACAAGTAATATCAAAGCATTGGCATTGTATAGCCCCGACAACACGTTCGATGAAAGCTTTCTGAATAACTATCTGAAAATCAATATCGAACCCCGTCTTTCACGTATTGCCGGTGTGGGTGAGGTGAATGTGATGGGAGCGGACTATTCGTTGCGTATCTGGCTCGATCCTGCCAAGATGGCTAAATATGGATTGGTTCCGTCCGACATCACGACGGTACTTGACGAACAGAATCTGGAAGCCCCTACGGGAACGCTTGGCGCCGAATCGAAGAATACTTTTCAGTATGTATTGAAATATCGCGGACGTTATGAAGAAGAAAAGGATTATGGCAATCTGGTAATCCGTTCGCAGGCAGGAGGCGAGGTGCTACGGCTGAAAGATGTGGCACGTATCGAATTGGGTGCCAACTCTTATACATACATCGGTAAAGTGAACGGGCATCCCGGTTCCAACTGTATGATTGCGCAGACTTCCGGTTCGAACGCCAATGAGATTATTAAGGAAATAGATAAGGTGACAGAAGAGATTGCTCAAGGATTGCCTAAAGGAATGGAGCTGGTAGACCTGATGAGTTCGAAAGATTTTTTGGATGCATCCATTAAGAATGTGATCAAAACCTTGATTGAAGCCATTCTGTTAGTGGTACTTGTGGTTTACGTTTTCCTGCAAAATTTGCGGTCTACGTTTATTCCGGCCATTTCTATCATCGTTTCCCTTGTGGGTACTTTTGCTTTTCTCTATGCCGCAGGTTTCAGTCTGAATATGTTGACGTTGTTTGCACTGGTGTTGGTTATCGGAACGGTGGTGGATGATGCTATTGTTGTGGTGGAGGCGGTGCAGGCAAAGTTCGATGAAGGATATAAATCGGCTTACCGGGCCACCATTGATGCCATGGGGGGCATTACCTCGGCACTGGTAACTACCACCTTTGTCTTCATGGCGGTATTTATTCCCGTATGTTTTATGGGAGGAACTACCGGAACGTTCTACACCCAGTTCGGACTGACCATGGCTGTTGCCGTAGCAATATCTCTAATTAACGCGTTAACTTTAAGTCCCGCTCTCTGCGCACTGATAATGACACCGCACATGGAGGCTGCGAAAGGGGAGAAGTTGAGTTTCTCATCCCGTTTCCACATGGCATTTGATAGTGCTTTTCATCGGTTGGTACTGAAATACAAGAGTGGCGTATTTTTCATGTTGAAACGTAAATGGCTGGCAGGAACATTGTTGTTAGTCGCTTGTGCGGGATTGTTCCTTCTGATGAAAACCACCAAGACCGGGTTGGTTCCTCAAGAGGATATGGGAACTATCTTTGTAGACGTGCGTACTTCACCCGGAAATAGTCTGGAAGAAACCAAGATTGTAATGGATGAAATAGATAAGCGTATCCATGACATACCGCAAATCAGAATGTTCTCTAAAGTGACGGGTAACGGTATGATAAGCGGTCAGGGAGCATCAAACGGTATGTTTATCGTCCGTCTGAAACCATGGGATGAACGTACGGAAAAGGAAGACGGTATCAATGCTGTTATTAACGAGATTTATCGGCGTACGGATGACATTTCTTCTGCACAGATTATGGCCTTTGCACAACCGATGATTCCCGGGTATGGAGTAAGTAGTGGTTTTGAGATTTATATTCAGGACCAGAAAGGCGGTTCGGTAGAAGATTTGCTGAAATACACCCGTCAGATGATTGACGCGTTGAATGCCCGGCCTGAAATCGGACGTGCCTCGACTTCGTTCGATACGAAATACCCTCAATACCTGGTAGAAGTGGATGCCGCCCTTTGCAAGCGGAATGGAGTGTCGCCTTCGGATGTATTGAGCACTTTGTCCGGCTATATCGGTGGTAACTATGCATCCAATATGAACCGTTTCTCCAAACTTTACCGTGTAATGGTGCAGGCTTCACCAGAATTCCGTTTGGATACCGAAGCATTGAATAATATGTTTGTCCGCAATTCCAACGGAGAGATGTCTCCTGTCAGTCAGTATCTTACTTTGACACGAGTCTACGGTGCAGAGTCGCTGACGCGTTTCAATCTGTTCTCTGCCATCTCCGTCAATGGTGCTCCGGCAGATGGTTACAGTTCCGGACAAGCTATTCAGGTGGTACGTGAAGTTGCGGAACAAGTGTTGCCGGCAGGTTATGGCTTTGAGTTCGGAGGTATGTCACGTGAAGAATCCTCCACAGGGAATACCACCACACTGGTATTTATCATCTGTGTAGTCTTTATCTATCTTATTCTTTGTGCGCTCTACGAAAGTTTGTTCATTCCGATTGCGGTGATTCTTTCTGTACCATTCGGACTTGCCGGAAGTTTCCTTTTTGCCAAGATGTTCGGACTGGAGAATAATATATATTTACAGACAGGTTTGATTATGCTGATCGGCTTGTTGTCGAAGACAGCTATTCTGCTTACGGAATATGCTTCCGAACGCCGCCGTCAGGGAATGACGATCACACAGGCGGCTGTTTCGGCTGCGCAAGTCCGTCTGCGTCCAATCCTGATGACATCTCTTACGATGATATTCGGTATGTTACCGATGATGTTTGCATCGGGAGTAGGAGCGAACGGTAATATTTCCATCGGTGTAGGAACCGTAGGTGGAATGTTGATCGGTACGGTTGCCCTGTTGTTTATCGTACCTGTATTGTTTATCGTGTTCCAGTATCTTCAGGAAAAACTGATGCCGGCACGTAAACCGGCAGAGTTGGAGAATCTTTAATTGTTGAAGTGTATGAAAAAGATAATAATATGTTTATTCCTGTCGGCCGGATTGAGCGGTTGTCATGTGTACCGGACTTATGAACGTCCGGACATGACGGTTACCGACAGTCTTTACCGGCAGCCGGTTGTTGCAGAGGATACCGCTTCCATTGCTTCCCTTTCATGGAAGGAACTATTTACCGACCCGCAACTGCAACAACTGATTGAAACGGGTATCGCGAATAATACCGATTTGAATATTGCCCGTTTGAAAGTGAAAGAAGCAGAAGCATTACTGCTTTCTTCCAAGTTGGCTTATCTGCCTTCTGTATCGCTCACTCCGCAAGGAACATTGAGCAGCGTGGATGGTTCGAAAACTTCCAAGACCTATGATCTGGCAGCATCGGCAGACTGGGAACTGGATATTTTCGGAAAGTTGACCAATGCCAAACGAGGAGCCAAAGCCGCCCTCGAACAGAGTGAAGCCTATAGGCAAGCGGTACAGACGCAACTGGTAGCAACGATTGCCAATAGTTACTACACCTTATTGATGCTTGATAAGCAACTGGATATCACCCGTCGCACGGCTGAAACATGGGATGAGAACCTGCGTGCAATGAAAGCATTGAAAAGAGCCGGGCAAACTACGGAAATGGCTGTTGCCCAAACAGAAGCGAGCAAGCTATCGGTAGATGCTTCCGTGCTTTCTATTGAACAGCAAATCAGTGAAATGGAGAATTCTCTTTCCGTCCTGTTGGGTATGGCTCCGCAGCTGATAACACGTTCTACGCTTGACAACCAGCGTTTCCCGGAATCCCTTTCAACCGGAGTGCCGTTGCAACTGTTGCACCGTCGTCCGGATATTCGTCAAAAGGAAGCTGAACTGGCTGGGGCTTTTTATGCAACGAATCAGGCACGTTCTGCTTTTTATCCCTCTATCACCTTGAGTGGTTCCGCAGGATGGACAAACTCGGCAGGTGGCGCTATAACCAATCCCGGACAGTGGCTGCTTTCCGCTGTCGGCTCATTGGTTCAGCCACTTTTCAATCGCGGACAGAATATTGCTAATTTGAAAATAGCGAAAGCACAGCAGGAAGAAGCGTTACTCACCTTCCGCCAAAGTTTGCTTGATGCAGGAACGGAAGTAAACGATGCGTTGGTGCAATGGCAGAAGTCTCAAGGCCGTTTGGCACTCTCCAAACAGCAGGTCACTTCGCTTCAGTCCGCAGTGCGTAGTTCCGAACTGTTGATGCGGCACAGTTCGCAAAACTACCTGGAAGTACTTACTGCCCGTCAGACTCTTTTGCAGGCAGAATTATCCGTCGCTTCCAATCGTTTTGATGAAATACAGGGAGTTATTAATCTTTATCATGCATTGGGAGGAGGATACTGATTGTGTATAGTTATAGTGCCTGAATAGAGACATGCTGGCGGTATTGGGCGCTGCCGATACTGCTTCATATTTGAATGTATAGGGCGATGTAAGGGACATTTCTATCGTTCCACTTCTGTGGAATGATAGAAATATCGGTAGAAAGAGACAATAATGGAACCTTGATGTGTTAGCAGCATAATTTCTTTTGTTCGCAGATAATAACTGTATTAAAATAAGCAGTAAACAACTTGGTAGCAAGGGTCTTGAATGTATATACTTCCTTGATGTCGGCTTTTTTAAAGTTGGATACTTAATTCGATTTGTTTGATATAAATAGATACATTTTCCAGCGCATTCATTAAAGCAAAGAATACGAATCTTTTTGCTTATCCAAAAAAGTGATTGTTTGCAACTTTTTCTATTTCTTTTGCAAATAACTATATTTGTAATAGCTTTTCAAACCTACGATGTTGTAAATAACCTAATCTATGTTATTCCAGTACGAGTTCTATAACAGGTACTTCGACGTTAGGACGTTCTACAGGTAAAGTAATGATGATATCATCAGCTCCCGTGTTCTCAGTCATGTGGCTTCCCTTTTTGGTTTCTGTTCGAAATTTTAGTTCTGAATTGTCATTCAATAATTGAGCATATTTGATTTTTCCTTTGTATTGTTTTAAATATAAAGATTTAAATGGCCATTCTAAAACATGTATGTATAGCCGTTTAGTACTAGGATTATATGTGAGAATGCAATTGTTGGGGCAAGAGTACTCTGATGGGGCGGCAGTACACCCATAAATAGAATTACTGTGAAAGCGCATCCAATGAGCTAGGCCTTTTAAACATTTTATTGCACGTTCATCAAAAACACCTCTTGCTGTTGGTCCAACATTCAATAGTAGGTTGCCTCCTTTACTAACAGTTTCAGCTAACATTACAATTAGTTGGTGTACACTTTTCCAACTGTATTCATCACGGTTATAACCCCATGAACCAGAAAAAGTTTGGCAGGTTTCCCAAGGAACTCGTTGATTATTTACGGTAGGCCATTGTTGTGGCATGAATTGCTCCGGGGTGATGTAATCCCATCCTTGATTCTTTTCTGTTAATCCGAGTCGATTGTTTATAATGATTTGTGGCTGTAACTTTCGTGCTAATTTGATAATGCCTTCTGCATCCCAGTCTTTGCTATTTTTACCGTTTTCTCCTTCAGCATAGGTATAATCCATGAAAAGTTCATCAATTTGTCCGAATTCAGTGAGCAATTCGGTTAATTGTTTTTTTATATATTCCCGATAATTTGCCATATTACGGTTCTTATTCAGTTCTTTCAATAATTCAGGATTTTGTGGCATTTGTGGATGATTACGGTCGATTGTAAAATCAGGATGATGCCAATCCAGTAATGAATAGTAAAATCCTATGCGTATGCCTTTGTTGCGGAAAGCATTAACCAGTGGTTTTAGAATATCCTTTTTATAAGGTGTATTGGTTATTTTGTAATCAGTATATTTGCTGTCCCACATACAAAATCCATCATGATGTTTAGTGGTGAAAACCATATATTTAACCCCGGCTGCTTTTGCCATATGTGCCCATTCTTCCGGATTGTATAAATCTGGATTAAATAAGTCTTTGTATAGGTTATAATGTTCATCGGACATCTTTTCTCTACTCTTTACCCATTCGTGACGGGCAGGCATGGCATAAAGCCCCCAGTGGATAAATAGACCGAATCTGTCATGCGTCCACCAAGACATACGTTCTGTTTTATTTATGGGAGAATCATACTGCCTTTGTGAAGGGGGAGTGGCATTCATTTCCTGACAAATGAGAGATAGAAAAAGGAAGGTGTATATAATAACTCTTTTCATATTTATTGTTTTATAGGTAATATTTTGTTCATTGAATCAACGAAAATAGCTGCCATTCGTTGCTGCATATATGATTGTTCTCCCCGTATGGGGTGATGTCCATAGGCTATACCTTCTGTCACTTGGATATCCGTGGAATATAGTTGGCTGAATGGCTTTTGGGTGACAGGATGTAATACATTTTTTGAAAATCCGATATATTTATCAAATTCAATTAAAGGAAGTCCCCATTTGTCAGCAAGCTTTCTAATACTTTCATTATAAACGGTACGGCAATCATGCCAGTGAGTACATAATACAATAATTGCAGGCTTACCATAAAGAGTATTATAATATTTAGATGTAGTGTCGTTGCGTAATTCATAACATTCTGTAATATAGCGTTTGATGACATAATCATAGGCTGCCGCGTAATTGCTACGATCAAACGGAACTTCGTAATCTGTGTATTTGTCTTTTAACTGAAGTTCTTCATACACATCTTTATTATGCACTTGCATAATGACTAATGCATCAATTTCTTCCAATTCTTCTTTGGAGTAAAGGGTACCATCCGCCATTCGGTTGGCAGTATTAGCTATGGCTTCCCCACCTATAGCCCGGTTAATGGCTTGTGCATTCAGTTTACGACAACCAATTTCAAACCATCCGTTTTGAGGAGAAGCGAATGAAGCTCCCGTCAATAAGATTTTGTATTCTGTTGATTTTGATGAGCTCTGTGCTATTGCTATTCCAGTGAAAATGTGGAATAACAATACGGCTAGGAATGTCTTTTTCATATTTTTTATGGTTTATTTATTGTTCTGTATTTATCTACGGTAGGATTCAAACCTTGCTTTAAATCATGATAAAGTGGAGGATTGTTGAAATCAAAACTATAAGGTTCATAAAGCGTAGCACAATCTGGATGCGTTTTTGCAAATAGTTTATATTCTTTCCATAACCGGTCATAATTGTCGATGGCTTTGCAAATACTCTTTGTGTCGTACTGTCCGCTCATGTCTCCTTCGTAACCTTTGAGCATGATTATCCATCCTTGTTCATATATCGAATATAAAAGGAATCCGTATTCAGCAGAAGTTTGTAAGTAACGTCTTAGTTCCGGATTACCTGTTTGTATTTTATTAGCAAGTGAAACAATCTCTTTCCAGATTGTAACACTTTGAGATTTTTCCAATAAAACTTTGTGAGTCAGATCTTGTTCTATAATTGTTTTGAGATTCTGCTTTAATTCCTTTTCTCCTCCGATGAATTGATCTCTTGTCCACCATACATTGATAGGTAAGACTAAAGAAGCTCTCCCCCTGATAATAGCATCTGCGGACAAAAGGGAGAGACGGTGGAAACGTTCTACATCTTTTCCCTTGAATCCATTGACTATGGCATATTCTTTGAATAAATCTTTTTCCGGTAATGACATATGGTTTGCCCAATTAGCAAGTATTGCCACGTTGACGTCGCACCATAATTCATTTTTGATATAGGGACCTCTCCAACCTCCTCCTCTTGACCACGTCCAGATACCTGCAAAATTAGAATTAGATTTTAATTGATTCAAACAGTAAGGTTGAGAGTCTGATTTCAATTCCTCAAATCCATTCAGTACACCATCTGCAATATAATTGGGGTATGCTCCTTTACCTTCATATTCACGTTGGCACTCAATTTCTACAATTTGTTTGTGTTTACCTATTCCTAATGTTGGGTTGAACTTATAAGTACGATGATAATCTCCTTGTACGTGTTTTATACATAGATATAGGTTGGGATGAGGCTCAACACCATTCGTCACAGAAAGATAGTATTGAGGGTTGATATGGAAATAGCCAAAATCCCATGTACGGTAGAATACTTTTTTATTTTGATGTATGCATACCTCTTCTCTCAATAGGTTCATTAAGTCACGGTGTATCTTTTCTCCTCCATCTGTTTTATAAGTGGAATTATGCTCCCAGGATTTTTCATTTCTGGGTATAGGACCATTACCTGTATGATAAGGTGTGTTTTGTAGGTAAGTTTCTCCTACGCGAATAACTAAACCGTCGAGTTTAGGGAAGCGTTCAAATATTTCCCGGAGCATGATTCGGTGTATTTCTTGTGTTTTAGGACGAGTAAAATCAATTCGTCCTGTTGCATCACAAATTTCATTTTTATAAATTTCTACTAGGCGTTTGGGAAGTACGATAATATCAGTAAAGTAGTATGCTTCTAATCCTGCTTTGTGGATAGACTCTATTTTTTTTTCTATACGAGTAGCAACAGAGTCGGTCCATTGGCGCTCCTCGGAACCGATAGGACATATATTAGGGTTTAAGCTATTGTATGTTATAGCTGTATGTACTGACTGAAACTCATTAACCACTTGTGCGTTAAAACCATATTGTGCTAGATTTTTTGGTTCATTAAACCAAGTGTTTGTGAAAGGCTCACCTGGATTATGGTGAACCATATCCATAATAATGGGGGCTTGAGCAAACAAGCAACTCCACAGTGTGTTGGCTAGCAGAAAGACTGGAAATAGGTGTTTTCTCATGATGATATTATTGATAATTATTAGTAACTTGTTGATCTTTGATGGAATCGAACCCCTTTTGTTGTTGTTTTATAGAGTTGATTAACTGCATTCTGTCTGGTAAAGAAGTACGATATTCATCTGTATATAGTCCACATTTTTCTAATTGATATTTTTTTATAGAAATGACTTTCTGTATACTTTTCAAGCTCTTTTGAATAGATATTTCTTGAATTCTCAAATCAGGAATTTTCAAATCAGTATTGTTGCCAAAATATGAATATTGAAAATCTTCATCTTCCCCTTCTTTTCGTAATCCACAACGACAGTTGATAAATGTATTATCTGCTATACTGTTATCAATGGGTAATTCCAAATGTTTGTTTTTTAAGAAATTACTTATTCCCGGATAGATATTGTCCCAGTTACCTTCGTTAATCTGAAAAACATCGAATAAATGAGTAAAATCAGGATTTTGTGCATTGTAATTGCGTTTTTTCCCACGAGCATCAATACTTATACCTGCTGCACTACAATCAAAATATAGATTATCGTGAATGTAATTACAATGTCCTCCTCCGATAATGGTGCCGGAAACAGCTTGATGGACTACGTTGTTATAAATTGAATCTCCGGCATGTCCATCATCTGCATATAGGGCATTCGCTCGTGGTGAATGATGAATAAAATTGTAGCGTAGAACATTACCTCGTGAGGTCCAATCCCAACGGCTATAAAAGGCCCCGACATCACCTGTAACTTGAGCTATGTCGAATACTTCATTATACTCCATAATATTATTGTTTCCTCCATAAATGAAAGCTGCATGAGGAGCATTGTGTACTAGATTATGCCGGACGGTGATTCCAACTGCATTACCTTCTTCTATTCCGATTCCTGTAGTAAAAGTTCCCAGTTTTACGGCCGGTGCATAACTACGTTGAATTTCGCCAAAACGAGTGAAATAATTATTTTCTATTAAATGTTTGCAAGGAATCAAACTCTTTCTATTACCTCCAGAGACTTCAATACAGGTACGTCCAATGTAGTCAAAATTGTTACTTTGTATTCTATTTTGTTTTCCTCCCTGAATGACTACTGCATTTCCTAATATATTTTTAAAGTTGCATCCGGCAATAAAACAGTCTGTGGCATCTTTTATAATGATACCATTACCTAGATGATTTTTAAAGGAGATATTCTCTATTTTTATATGACTGGAATTTGTAATATTAATCAATGGAGTAATATCTGATACGATACTTAGTAGGTTCTCATCAAAATGTTGGGGAGGGAAAAGATACAATTTTTGAGTTGTAAAATCAATACACCATTCTCCTGGCTGATCTATTTCTTCGAGCAAGTTCTCTACATAATATTCTTCTTTTCCCGAACCGTATGGTCGATGATATTTAGAACCGATGCCGCCAAATATGCCTACATCTTTTCCATTCTTTGTTTCTATCCCTACGCTGTGAGTGACAGTTTGTTTAATAGGATTGATCTCTTTTATACGTACTGTCCAAGCTTGCCAAGGGACACGCCAGTATCCTGTAAACCATACACCGTCCTTTACTGTATTCACCCATTTGGCATGTTCTGGATCGCTATATTCAAAAGTTCCTCCCTGTTTGGCTGTTCCAAAATTATCTATAACCTTTCTCATATCCAGATACCCTTTGTTGGGATAACGTGAAAGGGGGAGTAACTCATTGTTATAAATGAGTTGTGGAAAGTTTTTCCGTTCTTTTATTAAATCGGGAAAACTTGGAACGTTGATACCTATTTCCGATAAATCTATCTCCATAATCATTTCTTGAGCATTCGGATGAATTCTATTTTTTATTTGAATATCTCTAACTGGTTTTAGTTTCCCTTTCAAAGGTTTATCGCACCGGAATTGTACCTTTCCTGGATTTTTACCTTTTATTATTACTCCTTTCTCACAGTCTTTTATTTCTATACTCTTATTAAGAATATAGTCTCCATCATGAAATAAAATGGAGCTTCCATTCATTGCAGCTTCCTCAATGGCTGTTTGGATGGAGTTTTCTCCTTGAAGTGGAGAAAGCTGGATAATACTTTGTCCCAAACAGGGAAATGAGAAAATACAGGCTAATAATAAAATCAGTAAATGTTTCATTGTATTATATTGATTATTGGAAATTGAACAAGTGCAAAAGTACCGTGATTTAGCCAATCTTTTTAATAAAGGCATTTCAAAATATATGAGATTTGTTTCATGAGTTATTCGAAGTATTTTATATCATTGCAGAAAATATGAAAAACATGGCAGTTGAAACTGACATAAACTATTTGATTTTACACATCATGTAACATGTATTATATAAATGTAACCAGTGTTGTGACGAAGATGCTATTCTCATATATTTTGAAGCATGAGTGTTAATTGCCGTGCTATCTAATGCCTAATTTTGCATCCATAGTTAAACAATACTAAGTAACCTTTATTAAATTTTTAATTATTATGAATTCATTTACACACATTGGATTGCGATCTCGGTTCTTACTGATGCTGATGATTGCACTTATCTTACCGACGTTGTCTGTATGGGGACAGAATACAACAATTACAGGTAAAGTCGTTGATCCGAAAGGAGAACCTCTTGTAGGCGTTTCGGTTTTGGAACAAGGAACAACGAATGGTACGGTTACCGATATAAATGGTCGGTATAGTATCGCAGTACAGAAGGAATCTTCTTCCCTTCGATTTAGTTATATGGGATTTGATAATCAAGAAATTGTTGGGGCACGTGTAAAAACCTGTGTTTTCGTTTGTTATTTTTTGCTATAAAAAAT
>DXOJ01000436.1 GCA_019412865.1 Bacteroides sp.
GGCAAATGGAACTCAAAAAAACTTTTAGTATTAACTTTAATATAATGTTATGAAGAAAATGCAGATTAGGATGCAACTGGTGTGTCTCTTTTCAATGCTTTTACTGTTCTTCCCTGTGGAGCTCTTTGCTCAACAGGGCACTATCACTGGTAAGGTGGTAGACGAACGTGGCGAGTCCGTAATCGGAGCAACCGTTATGGTGAAAGGTTCTACTGATGGTACCATTACCGATTTGGATGGAAACTTTAAAATTAACGGTAAAGTAGGTACAACGATAACTGTCAGCTATGTGGGCTATGCTCCTTTGGAAGTGAAAATCACTAAGCTAACAGGAAATCGGTTCGTGATGAAGGAAGACTCCAAAACTTTAGATGAAGTGGTGGTAGTCGGTATGGGAACACAGAAACGTAATACTATTACAGCGGCTGTAGCAACAGTTAATGCGGATGCAATCGCTACCCGTCCTGTGACGGATGTAACCAGCGCCTTACAAGGTAATGTGGCTGGTTTGAACTTTGCTTCGGATGCTTCTGAAAGCGGTACCGGTGGTGAAGTTGGCGGAGAAATCAAATTTAATATTCGCGGTATCGGTTCTATTAATGGTGGAGAGCCTTATGTATTGGTGGATGGTGTGGAACAGAGCTTGCAGAATGTAAATCCTGCCGATATAGAAAGTATCAGTGTATTGAAAGATGCTTCTGCAGCAGCCGTGTATGGTGCTCGTGCTGCGTATGGTGTGGTGTTAGTAACGACCAAGAGCGGTAAACAGGATAAAGCCCGGGTGACTTATCGCGGTTCTGTGGGTATGAGTGCACCTATCAACATGCCCGAGATGATGAACTCTGTAGAGTTTGCCAATTATAAAAATGCGTACCGTTCGGCAATTGGTGAGTCTCCATACTTCTCACAGGAGACTATTGATTTGATGAATCAGTTTTTGCAGAACCCCTATGGTGAAGGTCTGCCCGGTATTACCGCCAATCAGGAGAATACCGGTTGGCGTGGCGGTGAATCGCAGTATGCCAATACCGACTGGTTTGATTATTTCTATAAAAACAAATCTTTGCGTCATTCACACAATCTAAGTATCTCCGGTGGATCGGACAAAGTGACTTATTATGTCGGTCTGGGTTATACTTACCAGGGTGGTTTGCTGGATCGTGTAGAAGACTCTCTGGATAAATACAACGTGAATACCAAATTTCAGATCAAGCCGAATGACTGGTTGAAGTTTAACTTCAATAACAATATCACGTTGAATCTGATTTCCCGCCCGCTCCCCGATATGTCTATTCTTTATCATCAGATAGCTCGTTCGCAGCCTAATATGGTGACTGAAGTTCCTATTTCCGGGCTTTATAATCTTCCTTCATGGAATGAAGCTTTGTATCTGGACAATGTGGGCTATTCGCAGAACCGCATTTCTGATGCCATGACTTTTGCAGCTACTGTTACGCCTCTGAAAGGCTGGGACATTATCGGAGAGATGAAAGTTCGTTTTGATGTGCAGAATGATGAATTCTTGCAGAAGCAGCCCCGTACCACACGGCCCGACGGAACCATAGAGAATGTTACCGCTCCCCGGCAGGGATATTCTTATCCCGGTATCGAATATTCGAATTCTTTGTGGGGATCAATGACTCGTGGAAATCAATTCAACTATTATTTGTCTCCCAGTGTGTCGTCTTCATATACGAATCAATGGGGTGACCATTTCTTTAAGGCAATGGCCGGTTTCCAGATGGAAGTGCAGCAAAACTCAAGCATGTATGCGTATAAAGACGGAGTGATGAGCGATGATACATTCTCTTTTGACAATGCAAACGGAAAAGCCTATAATAGTGAAGCGCGTGACCATTGGGCAACCATGGGATTCTATACCCGTTTGAACTGGAACTACCAGAATGTCTATTTTCTGGAATTTAGCGGACGTTATGATGGTTCGTCACGTTTCGCTTCCGGCAATCGTTGGGGATTTTTCCCTTCTTTCTCTGCCGGTTATGACATTGCCCGTACCGACTACTTCAAGCAATGGAGCTTGCCTGTTTCACAGTTGAAAGTGCGTTTGTCTTACGGACGTTTAGGCAATCAGAATGGAGCCGGACTATATGATTATCTGAACTTCATGACATTGAGACCGGACTATTCAAATGCATGGTTGCTTTCCGGTGTCACTTCGGCTACTCCGGTACGTGGTACAGTCGCTTTAACACCTTCTATGGTAAGCCCGTACATTACATGGGAAAAAGTGGATAATGCCAACTTAGGTTTCGACCTGACTTTGCTTAACAATCGTTTGACGATTACGGCGGATATTTACCAACGTACGACCAAAGACATGATTGGCCCGGCTGAAGCAATTCCTGATATTGGCGGTATTGCTGTTGACCAACGTGCTAAAGTAAATAATGCAACGCTACGTAACCGTGGATGGGAATTGTCGGTTAACTGGTCTGACCAGCTGAAGAATGGTTTCAGTTATGGAATCGGTTTCAATATCTTTGACTACAAAGCAGTGGTAACCAAATACAATAATCCGGAAGGATTGATTTATAACAACCACACCGGTCTGGTTCGTAACAAAGGTTATTACCAGGGAATGGATTTAGGTGAAATCTGGGGATATGAAGCAAATGATCTGTTTCTCACCAACCAGGAAGTGGATGAATATCTGAGAGGAGTAGACATGTCTTTCTTCAAACCGAATAAGGATTGGCAACGTGGTGATTTGAAATATATCGATTCGAACGGTGATGGTAAAATTGATCCGGGTTCGGGTACATTGAAAGATCACGGTGATTTGAAAATTATCGGTAATACGACTCCTCGTTACTCCTTCGGTCTGAACTTACATGCCGGTTATAAAGGTTTTGAAGTTTCCGCATTGTTCCAGGGAGTCATGAAACGTGATTTCCCGATGGCTGCAAGTACTTATCTGTTTAGCGGTGATTCCAACTTCTTTAAAGAACATTTGGATTATTATAATGTGTACAACCCGGGGGCTTACCTGCCGCGTCTGACAAAACCCGACAGTCCTGAATATAATGCGAACGTAGGTTACAACACTTCACGTTATTTATTGAACGCAGCTTATATGCGACTCAAAAACTTGATGATTTCTTATAACTTCCAGCCTAAACTGGTTAAGAAGATGGGATTGGAGAACTTGAAAGTGTATTTCACTTGTGATAATCTCTTCACGATTGACAATTTGCCGGACGTATTCGACCCTGAAACCTTGAATCAGGTAAATACATGGGCTGGGGGTAGTAACGAAACTGCTCCGGGATTGACTTCCCCAATGAAACAAAATGGTAACGGAAAGGTATATCCGTTGAATAAAAACTACGTATTTGGTATTGAATTTACCTTTTAAACCATAAGATATGAAAAGAATATATATAATGGCTTTTGTAGCCGCTTCAATATTACCATTTTCATCCTGTTCAGATTTTCTGGATAGAGAACCGATAACCAAGCCGGAAGCCGGTAATTTTCTGACAGGTGCCATACAGGTTGAAAACTATATTAACGGACTATATATGACGTTGCCGTCTTTTAGTAAGTTCGGTTTGGGAGTTCGCAGTGAAGAAAAGAATAGTGACAATATTATTGCAGAAAAGTATGATGCCCGTTTGCATGGACAGAATAACCAGTTTAGCAGAGCTTCCGATTGGCAGACTGGTTATCAGAACCTGCGTAAAGTGAACTATTTTTTCCATAATTATAAAGTACCCGAAGCACAGGAAAACGAAGATGTACTGTCGTTGAAAGGGGAGGCTTACTTTTTACGTGCCTATTGGCATTTCGATTTATTGAAGAAATTCGGTTCTATTCCGGTAATGGATGCTTTTTGGGATGAGAATGCGACAATCGCAGGATTACAGATTCCCGCAAAGACACGTAATGAGGTAGCCCGATTTATTTTGAGTGATTTGGTTGAGGCGAAGAATCTGTTGCATTCGCGCGGTAAATATTCCGGAATTCGTATCAATAAACAGGGCAGACGCATTAAAAATCATTATCCTGTAAAAGTTTTGATAAATATTTT
>DXOJ01000437.1 GCA_019412865.1 Bacteroides sp.
CTTCATAATTCTAAAGTTTATTCATTAAAAGGATACGTTCAGATTAATACCAAATGAGCGGGTGGAAGGCAAGGCAAAAGCTTCCAACGCTTGATTATTTCCTGTACCTACCGTCATTTCGGGGTCAAATATTCCGGCTTTATTTTGTAGGTAACAAAGATTCTTACCATAAATTCCTAAAGATAATCCTGTGAAAGGCAATTTGCCTAATACAGATTTCGGGAAAGAATAGGAAAGTGAAATTTCTTTCAGGCGAATGAAGGACGCATCGTACACAAACACTTCGCCCACCGGATTGTTACGACCTCCTAAAGTGGTCCACAAAGTTTCCGCATTAATTTCTTTCGTATTCTTCTCTCCACTATCCAACACTCCGGGGAATACAATACCGCCCTCACGCCCGGCCAAAGTACGGGCAGTAGAACCATACCCACTCAACACTGCGTCTGTGAAAGATACAATTTTACCTCCCTGTTTGGTATCAATCAAAACATTCAATGATAAGTTCTTATATCTGAATGTATTTGACCAGCCACCTGTCCAGTCAGGATTTGCATTGCCTACTTTCACTGTTTTCTTAGAGGTCAATTTTGGCAATCCGTTTGTTCCCACCAGTATCTCACCGGCATCATTACGCTGAAATCCACGTACGTAAATATCACCAAAGGATCCTCCTTCTTCAGCAACAACATTCGCTATGAAATCTTCAGATCCCAAAGTAATTGTTTTCACATCTTCGGTCAGTTCTTTTATCGTATTAGTATTCTTGCTAAAGTTGAATTGAGTAGTCCAGGAAAAAGCTTTTGTTTCTATCGGAGTACCGTATAGTTTAATTTCAATGCCTTTATTCTGTACCTTACCTGCATTTATAAAGCGGTTCTGATAACCGGAAGCCAAAGGCATAGGTATAGAAATCAGCTGGTTAGTAGTGTTTGAGTTATAATAAGAAAAGTCCAGTCCCAAACGGTCACCAAAGAAACGTACGTCAACACCCATTTCAAACGAACCGGTCTTTTCCGGTTTCAAGTCTACTGCCGGCAATTTACTTGACTTGTACACATATCCATTATTTCCTCCTGCAATATACGAATAGGTCTGATTGATAATAAAAGGGTCTGTATCATTACCCACTTGTGCATAAGAAGCTCTCACCTTAGCAAAGTTGAACCATTCGGGCATCTTGATTATATCACTCAATACAGCCGACAATCCTACCGATGGATAGAAATAAGAGAAACTCGACTTTGGCAGAGTGGATGACCAGTCATTACGACCTGTCACATCCAAGGTAAGGAATCCTTTATAAGTTACTTGTGCAAAACCATAAAATGAGTTTAGTTTACGACGGAATAAAGAATTGTCTCCCACCAAATTCTTTGCGTTGGATTGTGAGAATAAGTTTTCCGCCAGTAACTCTGTGTTTGAATAGCTGCTTCCTTTTCGATTTTGATAGAAGGTGCTTCCACCAAAGTTTACGTCAAAAGTCCAATCCTCACTCAAGGTTTTGGCATAAGTCAACAAGAAGTCATTGTTCCATTCAAAAGAGTCATAGGAATCTAATATATAATCGCCGTTCGGTGCTCTCTGATAGGTATCATTATATAATTTGAATTCACCAGAATCGTGATAATAATCTACACTGGAACGTATCATTAAGCTCAATCCTTCGAGTATAGTCCACTTTACAGAACCCATTGCCAATATTTTATTACGCTCGTCTGACCGTACATTGCGGTTAACAACCCAATATGGATTCTGGGAAAGGTCTGCGCCACCCGGCAACCAATGATGTTGCAATGTCTTTATCGTGCCTCCTGTGCTTACATATTCGTATGATTTAGCATCATCCAACACGATATTTCTCGGCATGGTATAAATCTGGCGTACAGGGTTAAAAATATTCTCTCCTGTCCAAGGTTTACCTTTTACCTTTTGGTTCATATAGTTTATTTTTGCATCGACTTCTATATTCTTACTTAGTTTCGAATTCAAACGTAAAGAAGCGGAAGCACGATTCAAACGGTTTTGAGGTACAATTCCCGTTGCATAATCATGGTTCAGGGAGAAACGGGCTTGTGTCTTTTCCGTCCCGGTGGACACCCCAACTGAATTAGACCAGTTGATACCTGTATTAAAGAAATCTCTTACATTGTTGGGTTGAGGAGTTAAGGCGTATTCTTTATCTCCGGCATAATTAGGATTGTTAGACCAATGTTCTACCATCTGACCTTCCATCTTAGGACCAAAATTATATAAAGTGTTTTTATTATATTGTCCTCCCGAACCTTGTGCATATTCATCTTGCAGGTCTAACATTATATTAGGAGAATCTATTGAGAAAGAAGATGAATAGGTGACACCTAATCCTTGTCCCGCAGTTCCTTTCTTGGTAGTTATAATAATTACACCATTACTAGCGCGTGAACCATACAAAGCTGCCGCTGATGCTCCTTTCAAAACATTAATAGATTCAATATCAGCAGGATTTATAGAAGATATACCGTCTCCTGAATCAAATCCTCCCGTTAGTGCCTTACCATCCGAACCCTGCGAACGAGTAGTGGAAGATGTATTATCAATAGGTACACCATCGACAACAATCAATGCCTGATTGTTACCACTTATAGAACGGTTTCCACGCAATGAAATCTTAGAAGAACCTCCTAAACCGGAAGACACTTTACTAATATCCAAACCTGCTACTTTACCGGAAAGAGAATTGACAACGTTCAAGTCACGTACCTGTTCCAGTTCTTTTCCGGCAACAGCCTGTGTGGCATAAGATAAGTTTTTCTCCTTACGGGAAATACCAAGTGCCGTAACAACTACTTCATCCAACACTTTACTGTCCTCTTTCAGGGTAATTTGAGCTAAATCTTTACTGTTTGAAGCACTAAGTTCTACCGGTTGGTAGCCAATATATGAAATAGATATCACCGCGTCCTCTGGAACATCATCCAGTTTGTACTTTCCATCGAAATCTGTTATTGTCCCCATAGTAGTGCCTTTCACCAAGACGCTAGCCCCAATAATAGGTTCGCCTTTTTCATCGGCTATCGTTCCCATTACTTTTCTAGTAGTTTGATTCTTCTGAAGTTTACGAATCAAAACAATTACATTTTCTTGTTCTTTCTTGTAAGTCAGGTCCATTCCTGCTAGAATTTTGCTCATAAGCTGTTCAATAGTTGCATTCTGCACACCTAACGAAACTTTCTGATCCAATTCAGGAAGGTTCTCATTGTAGAAGAATTTGTAATTGCTTACTTGTTCGATTTTCTTTAAAGAGGCTCTCAAAGAGAGGTCTTTCACGCTCACCGTTATTTGAGAATAAGCAGTAAAAGAGACGCATAAAAACAATAGCAGACAAATAGCCCGCAGTGTTTTCCAGTTTTTACTTCTCCCTGCATTTGTTCCAAGGAGTTTTTCAAAGGTTGTTTTGTGTTTCATATATTAAAACTTTTAAGTTGTTTGATAGGTATACAGACTGCCATACTCACTCGTCCAATCGCCTATCAGACTTTAACTCTCGTTAACTTATTCAATTCAGAGAACAAAAAAGCCATTCCTAAGTAGTGGGCTTCGGAATGGCTCTATTCTATATTTTACTCAATAAGTAATTATACTACTTTGTATTCACCAATATTACGTTCTTCAGCATTAAAGGAGACACCGACTTTAACCAGCTCACGCCCGTCTGTTCGATAAGGTAACAGATATCCTTTTTCATCTATCTGTTTCAGAGCTTCGTCTACTGTTCCTTCCAGTTTAAACTCAAATACATAAATGCGGTCTTTTGTTTTCACCACGGCATCGGCACGCCCTTTTGCACTGCGGACTTCTGCGTCTACATATTGCCCCATCAACTTAAAGACAAGATAAAAAATAACCTGATAATGACGTTCGGTCTTTGTGTTCAATTCGTAGGGTATATCGGCAAAGAATGATTTCATACGTTCCATAAAGGAATGAACGTCGCCCGACTGAAGTTCACGGACAAACTTAACTGCATTAAAATCCGTTTCATCAGAAGAGATGGGTGTATAATAAGGGATCAGGAATTTAAGAAAGCCATATTTTACCTC
>DXOJ01000438.1 GCA_019412865.1 Bacteroides sp.
ACTGTTTCCGTACAATATTCCGCAGATGGGCACTTTTTAAGGGACGACTAATTATGGTATTCGTGGCCGGGCAGACCGCATTGGTACGTACCCAGTTGAAACGTAGTGTTTTATTAATCCCTATTACGGTAGGATTTCTTTGTAGTGTTGTATTGGTAGGCATCTATTTTATCGGTATTGTTCTCCAACTGGATAATATATTTAGCGCCCAATACTTTATTCCAATATTCGGAATTCTGATGGGTAATATGCTGTCGAGCAATGTAATAGCTTTGAATACTTATTATAGTGGATTGAAACGTGAACAGCAACTATATCGGTATTTATTGGGAAACGGAGCGACAAGGCAGGAAGCACAGGCTCCATTTATCCGGCAGGCCATCATTAAATCGTTTAGTCCCCTGATTGCGAACATTGCTGTGATGGGATTGGTGGCTCTTCCGGGCACGATGATCGGACAAATTCTGGGAGGAAGCAGCCCGAATGTCGCTATCAAGTATCAGATGATGATTATGGTGATTACTTTCACAGCATCTATGCTATCGCTAATGATTACTATTTCATTGGCTTCGCGTCGATCTTTTGATGCATACGGAAAACTGCTGGAGGTAACAAAAGAACCCAGGAAATGACTGTTATTGACCAGATATTCCATAAAGTAGCTGAAATAGTTATTCCACACTTCTTTATAACAGTGGAGTTTTCAGCATCCGGCACAGAAATGCCGGAACATATCGAGGCTTTCCTGCAGGAAAAATACGAAGCAATTCTTCGTGGAGCCAGTGGACGTAAATTTATCTATAAGGAAGGAGAGTGGCGGCTTATTTTCACTTTCTTCCCTACGGACAGAGTCGTAGATGAACGGTATGCACTGAAAAACAAGGTACAAATGATAAATAAGGTGCAAATGAAAAGCAAAAGCTAACCGGTTATTTTTATTATTTGCCTTTCAACATTCCCCATAAGCAGCGAAGCTGCACGAATTGTTCTCCGGGTTGCACATAACCGCCTTCAAACATTTTTTCCGTTACTTGAAATTTGGAGAGGTGATGGCGTATATACTTCTCTACATCAGGTGATTGTTTCTTGACGAATGACAGCAAATCAACCTTCCCGTCTTCGCGAATGAGCACCTTAGCTTTGATTGTGCGAAAACCGTACTCTTTGCAGTGTTTGGTTTCTACTTTATCAATCCAGAAGATAGCGGTAGCTTTGACCGTATCTGCCGCACAATCTTCGATATTGTCAATCTTTGCAGCCTCGGCTACGGACATTTCGATACTATCACTTTTCTTGGGCTGGCAAGAAACCATCATAACTAGCAGGAACAGTAAAGTCAAATTTGTTTTCATCGTATTCATTATTTAGATGAAGTAAAAGTACAGAATTTCAATAAATAACGGAAGTTTTAGGCGAAAATTTATAATTAGTTTTTATTCCGGAACCGGTTTTATCCGAATTTATCCGATGAAAACAGGCAAAAGGCAAAAAGAATTTACACTCTCTTTGCCTTTTGCCTATTGATAAAACTGAAAAATGAAATCAATTGTTTAATCTGAAACTGATGTAGATATAGTTATGGTTTAGCGGAAGTCTTTCAGTTCTTCCTGTAATTTTTACGGGTAAAGAAGATCCGACTTTTTACGGTACCCAACGGAAGATTCAGTTTTTCTGCTATTTCGCGGTATTTGAATCCGGAAACGTGCATAGCGAACGGAACCCTGTATTCTTTCGGAAGAGCATTGACTACACGGTGCATCTCTTTCAGGTCGTATGTCCTTTCAGTACTTTCAAACCCTGCATCTTGCGGTAAATTAAGATGATAAAGGTTATCGGTCTTGTCGACAAATGTCTGGTCGCGAACTACCTTACGATAATTATTGATAAAGATATTGCGCATGATGGTGTACATCCATCCTTTGAAATTTGTATCGGGTGTATATTTATCTTCATTATCTAATGCTTTTAATGAGGTTTCCTGCAGCAAATCGTTTGCTTCTTCGCGGTCTGTTGTCAGTTTGTATGCGAAACGTAGTAA
>DXOJ01000439.1:0-2171 GCA_019412865.1 Bacteroides sp.
GTATAAGAGACAGCAACAGGAATGGTGATAAACTTCTCTACCTCTTCGGCACTACGTCCCGGCCATTGCGTGATAATCGTCACTTTCGTATTTGTCACATCCGGGAAAGCATCTATCGGAGTATGTTTAAAGGAAACAGCTCCGGCTATAACGGCAATCGCTGTACAGAAGAAAATAAAGAATTTATTTTTCAGCGAGAAAGCCACTATATTATCTATGAATTTGTGCATACTATTTTCTGTTTTTAATCTGCATTCAACGCATTATATACCAACAATACATTATTATTCAGCACTCTGTCTCCCTCTGAAAGTCCCGAACGGATATAGCACTCCTTGCTCAACTGCTTGTACACATCCACCTCTTTCACCTGCAAACGTTGATCCGGCTCCACCACGACCACATAATTCTTTCCTCCTTCAAATACCAGTGCATGAGCATCGATACGAGGCATGGAAGTTCCATCCGCTTTACATTTCACACTTACATTCGTAAACATCCCCGGTTTCAACAAATACTCTTCATTCTTTAATTTGATACGGACATTCATCGTTTTACTTTCACTGTTCAGCAAATGATACACCTTATCAATCGTACCGGCAAACATCTTATCCGGATAAGCCAACGTAGAAATGCGTACGGAGGCACCTTCGGAAACCTTACTGATATCGCTTTCATACACATCCGCCATCACCCATACGTCTGACAACCCCGAAATCGTGAACAGCTCTTCACTCTGATCCGGACGCAACTGCATATCCCTGCTGATTTGTTTCTCCACAATAAACCCCGAAACGGGAGATTTCAGCTGATAATAAGCATTTCCGGAGAAATTATAAATAGAGAAAACATCCTTTATTCTTCTTTCTTCGGCTTCGGCACTTATTAACTCCTGCTTCGCCTGAAGTACATCTTTATCCGAAGCCATCCCGGAAGCATACATATCCTGCGTAGCATCCATATTTCTGCGTGCCAGTAATAATTGTTGTTCCGCCTCCTTCAATTGCTTTTCATAATCTGCCACTTCTCCACTGCGGATGACTGCCAACACATCTCCCTTACGAACAAAGTCTCCTATTTCAGCCTTCAGTTCCGTTACCGTACCTCCAAACATCGGATATACATGTGCCACCTGATTCTCATCAAAAGTGACCCGCCCGTTTAATGTCAGTTCGTCAATCACCTCTTGAACGTGAACCGTATCGACAGATACAATCCTCAATAAGCTATCTGTCAGGCATAAGGCAGCCGGTTCAACATTCGTTTGTTCTCCTTTACCGGAGCATGCTCCCAATACGGTAGTAAACAATATGCAAGGAAGGAATTTATTCCAGTTCATAGTCTTTGATAATTTATGAATATTAGTAGTTCAATATAGTTTGTCCGATAGTTGTATTCAGGTTTTCCATCGCCAGGAAAACGTCTTTCTTTATTTCATGTAGCTGAATACAAGTTTCTTTATAGCTGTCATAGTAATCGATAAACTCCAACAAGCTGATATTTCGTTTCTTAAAGTTCTCATTCACTCCTGCTATCAGTTTTTCGAAGTTACGTTCCAGTTCCATATTGGTAGATTGATAAAGCTGAACAGCTTTATCCAACGAAGCATAAGCGGTATAAAGCTCCATATCCGCACGGTTAGCCGCATTTTCCTGTTCCGCTCCTGCCTGCTGGATACTAAAACGGGCAGCTCTCACATTTCCCTGGTTGCGGTTGAAAATAGGTACTGACAAGCTCACTCCTATTGCAAAATAGTTATTGATAAAGTTTCCGGCACGGTCATAACTACCATTCACCGAAAATTCCGGAAATGCCATTGATTTCTGCAATTTCAGATTTGCACGGGAAGCACTGACCGTACTCCGGGCAATTTTGAGATCCGGCCGTTCATTCACCATCGCTTTCAAGTCGGCGAACGATAGTTGAGACAAATCCAATTGCTTCAACACCTCTTCATCCAGTGATAACTCAACCATCGTGTCTCCCGGAAGATTTAACAAGACATTAAGTTCCCCTCTAAGGGTTAACAACTCGTTTTCCCGTTCATTCTTCTCTTTCTTCAAAGAGAACAGCATAGATTCCAGACGGGACATTTCCATCAATGAAATATTTCCTTTCTCCTGTTGCAGTTTCATTCCGGCAAGTAACTCTTGCAGAGAATTCACTTCCTT
>DXOJ01000439.1:2181-3442 GCA_019412865.1 Bacteroides sp.
CTCATAAATGGATATGGATTTCGAGAGAAAATAGACTTGTACAAACTTCTCATTCAGCTCCTGACGAAGTGTTCTCATCACCTCTTCAAACTGATATTCTGCTATTTCTTTGTTGATTTTCTCCAGTTTCACCTGCTTATTCCGTTGTCCGGCAAGACGAATTACCTGTTCAATCCCCACAACCATTTCGCCCTCCTTACCAAAATCAAAATACTTTCCGTTCAGGCGGTTATAAACATTCTGTTCTAACGAGATTACCGGATTCTCAAATAATTTGGCTTGCAGCACTTGTGCCTGTGCCATATCAATGTTGTACCGTTCGGCTATCAGCGATAAGTTACGTTCCAGAAAACGTTGTTCCGCCTCTTTCAGCGTTAATGCTCCTGTGGTAGCCTGTTGCGCGCATATTCCTCCTGTCAGCAGAAGAAAAAAAGAAATTAGAAATACTCTGTTCATTACTATATTTATCTTTATTACCTTATTGTAGTTGTCGCGGCAAAATTACAATTCTATAGCCGGAGAGACGGGAAAAAGCCATTATAAGCCTCTCATATCAGATTAGAATTTGATTAGAAAACAGCCATAAAGGAAGAATTGTAAACACAACAGGAAAAATGGCTATCCTTCTTTTATCCCAACTTCCCTATCTTTGCAGTAGAGAAAATGAAATGAACCATTAAAAATAGAATATATGAAAATAATAGATTTAACCAAAGATAGTTTTGTAGAGAAGGTAGCTGATTATCAATCTTATCCTGATAACTGGAACTTCAAAGGGAATAAACCTTGCCTGGTCGATTTTCATGCCCCGTGGTGCGTCTATTGCAAAGCGTTATCGCCTATATTAGACCAACTGGCTAAAGAATACGAAGGGAAATTAGATATTTATAAAGTAGACGTCGATCAGGAACCGGAATTGGAAAGTGCATTTAAAATCCGCACCATTCCCAACCTGTTACTTTGCCCGCTGAACGGCAAACCGACAATGAAGTTAGGTACAATGAATAAAAACCAATTGAAAGAACTGATAGAAAGCAGTTTGCTTTCAGAATAGAAATACATTAAAAGTCCGGAAAGCTTCTGATGATGATAAACCACCGGGCTCTTAATATCATACTGAACATTTGCTTTTACAATAAGTCCGGATTCGGAAGTAGTATATACTACATTCCGGATCCGGACTCTCTTTGGGGATTATTTCAACTATTCTTTATTATTGCTGTCCGATTAAACTCGACAACAATAAAAATAGTGTGCTCGA
>DXOJ01000044.1 GCA_019412865.1 Bacteroides sp.
ATATGCACAACTTATTTCCTGACATTTTTTAGTGAATTAATTCCGCCAACGGGTTAGCTTTTATTCTGTGTTTATTTAAACGGCTCCACATACCCAACCGGCATATCCGCACAAGCACACCCCAGCATATTCAATCGGACAGCAATCTTACTTCTGCCATCTATCATGACAAGTTCTCCTACAAGCCCTGTCAAGGGACCTTTAATGACACGCACTTTCTCACCACGTGCCAAAGGAGCGCTATTCATACAGATTGCCTCTTCGGAATAGTCGAGCATAAAACGGAAACGGGCCATTTGTTCATCAGGAATGATAGTCGGACTGCTCTCACCGCGCATTACCATATACCGACTAACAGTGGAAAAAGAAAGAACCTCTTTACGTTCTTTAGGATCAGCATGTACAAAAACCATCATAGGAAGCAATACGGATTCAACCACTTTACGGCGGTCGCTCCATTGATGTACTTCTTGCTGGACCGGTACAAAATTTTCAATCCCCATTTTATCTAAACGCTCGGCTACTTTCTTCTCATGATGCATACGGACCAGAGCAACATACCAGCGTTTAGAGTGTGCTACGCCTTCCCCTGTCCCAATTTTAGGCCCAGCACTTAAAGTTTCTTTCGTTAGAATCATACTTTTTTACCCCTTAAGTTTCCGTTACTTCTTAGGTAACGGATAAGGTACTCATTCACAGGAAAACAGATGAAAACAGAAAAATATGGACAAGAACCGCCTACAGCAATGTTTTTCTAACCTACGCGAAGGGAAAAGCATCTTTGAAAACAGAATATAGGAATATCGGGCATGATAAAACAAAACCATCATGTCCTGATATATTTTTGTTGCATATTTCAACAAATCAGAAAAAAAAGAAGATTTTACTTGTTTACTATTTGTATTTTTGCATATCTTTGCACCGAATAATTATCCGTTACCTAAGAAGTAACAGAAACATTTCGCCCTTGATTTCTAATACTTTATCGTCAATTATCTACCTAAACGATAGTTTCTAATGTAAGATAAATTCCCTTTATTTACCTCTGTACGTTCTCTTAGCTCAAAACCTTTTAAATAGATTTGTGTGGTTTTTATAGATTTATGGCCCAATGATTCACTAATCATTTCAATTGGCACTCCACGATACTTGGCTGTCGTTGCCCAGGAATGGCGAAGTGTGTAAGAAGAAACGGGAGAATTCAAACGTAGAGCTCTCGCCAAATCCTTCAAACGATTATTGAATCTCCGAAGAGCAGACTGATATTCACGGTATGCCCTTTCATCCTTCCGTTTCTTGTTACCGCAAAGTATATCGAACAGATAGTCAGGACAATCAGGAATGGGTTCCTGATTATTCCGGAGTTGATTAATCATTCCCCTGGCAGTATCAAGCACTTCCACGCTCATGGGAGTTTTCGTCTTGATTCGATTATAACGTAATACACTCTGATCTAAAGCAGATTTTTCCAGATGAGCTAAATCGGCGAATGACATTCCACAAAACTGGAACATCAGGGCGGCAATAGTTTGTGTGCGACGTAAACGCTCCGATTTGGGATCCTCATACAGAAGTTTGTGCAATTCACCGGCAGGCAAAGCTTTCTTTTGCCGGACATCCACGCCTGTATAAACATCATGAAATAATCGGGGAACATAAGGGGCACTACCCGCTTCCACTCCCCGATTGTAAATACTACGAAGCATACGCATATACGTAGAAATCGTATTGGGCTTCAAACCACACTCATAAAGATACTGACCATAACGTCGTAAACGTCCTTTGGTGACCTGTCTGAACGACATATTCAACGTACCGCAAAACTTACTGAAAGAATAAAGGGCATTCTTATAGACGTGCGCAGTAGAATAGCGCCCCTCCTTTCGTAAACGATTGATGTAGTTCTCACCACATCGACTAAATCCATTTTTATTCATTATTTGCATCACTAGTTATTTTATATATATACTATTTGGCAAGCGACAAAAGAACAAATCTTTTTGCAGGTTCAATTTCACTTTCCAGATATTATTTTTAGAATTAATACATATTTAACCAACGTTAAAATTAGTAGATTATGAAAAGTAAAAATGCCAAAAAAGGTAGTAAAAACGACAAGGTAAAAAGAAATGTCCAAACAATGAAAAAAGCCCCCAGGAGGCATTCAAGGGAAGAAATCATCAGTGAAGAAGAACTGGATAACAGAATAGCAATCGATGGAGATATCCGTCTTTATTTCACCATGTATTTAAAAATCTTTATTGATGGACATTTCCGCCATCCCAAGAAAAGAAAGCTGATAAATCTAGCCCAATATATCTATGACCAAAAAGTATTATACATCCACAAACACGATGGCTATAAGTTAATGGAACTTAGCAGTATACATGCTGAATTGGGGGCATTGAGAAAACCTGTTGAAGAAGAGTACATGAAAGAAAAAAAGGAAAAAAGAGAACAAGCTGAAAAGATCAAAAGCAAGTACTAAAAAAAATAATGGGACAGTTGGAATATAAGGCTTACCTTCGCCGCCGTTTTCAACCGGTCGAAAACTTACAGATTTTCTCTTAAAAAAATAGTGACGGTATGCTATCGTTATAGCGTCACTATAATGAAAGGATAGTGACGCTATGACAACAACATACCGTCACTATCTATAAGGGAAGATTTACGCTCAAACAGATTATTTTTCATAATTAAAAACAGAAGAAAATGAGACAAAAAATCAGGAAGAGTAAGTTAGAAGCTTGCAAATTAGTATGGAAAAAACGTATTACTGCTGAAAAGGGGATTTCGGATAAATGCGCAGAGAGAATTGTACAAGAGTGTATTAGACTAATAGAACGCATGTTGTATGGAAATGCAATGATCGCTTTTCATAGGCAGGATGGCACATTCTGCCTGGAAAAAGGAACACTAGTAGGATATGAAAAATTCTTTCATAGAAAATTCAATATCACAGCAAAACAAGAGTCTATTGTCTATTGGAGTGAAGAACAAAAAGG
>DXOJ01000440.1 GCA_019412865.1 Bacteroides sp.
ACTGAATATTAACTTTAGTCATTATGCTGCTTAATTTTGATTAGTTACTTATTAAGTATTACCCTGGTGCGAAACCGCATAATAAAGCCTGTCCGTATGGATAATACTTAACACTTTATACTTAATACTTGATTTCAGTTTCTCTTTTTCAGTAACGATTCTATTTCCTGTACTTCTGCACTAAAGCTTTTGTCCACCTCCAATTGTCCTTTTACGGTTTTGCAGGCGTGAAGTACCGTTGCATGGTCTTTGTTACCGATAAACTTACCTATCTTAGAAGTTGAAAAGTCTGTGTGGTTTTTAGCTAGATACATGGCGATCTGTCGTGCTTGAACGACTTCCCTTTTTCTGGATTTTGTATGTATGGCAGACGGTTCCAGATCAAAATGTTTGCATACCACTTTGAGGATATCATCGATGGTAACCGCTTTCGTTTCGTTATGAACCACGCCATGTACAATGTGTTGTGCCAAATCCAAATCTATTTCTTTGTTGAAAATAGTGGAACGAGCCATGATAGCAATGACGATACCTTCCAGATCGCGTACACTTTCATTCACATTTTCGGCAATATAATCGATCACTTCCGGCGGGAATTGTAATCCGTCGCGGTGTATCTTGTTACGTAGAATGTTTTTGCGAAGTTCTACCGTCGGCTTTTCAAGCTCGGCTACCATACCCCATTTGAAACGGGTCAGGAGGCGTTCTTCAATACCTTGCAACAATACAGGAGCACGGTCTGAAGTTAATATAAGCTGTTTGCCGTTCTGGTGTAAATGATTGAAGATATGGAAGAAGTTGTTCTGCGTCTTGGTGACACCGGCAAACTCCTGAATATCATCAATGATTAATACATCGATCGTCTGGTAAAAGTTAATAAAGTCGTTGGTCGTGTTATTGCGTACAGAATCCGTATATTGTACCTGGAACAAATGTGCCGAAACGTACAATACTCTTTTCTCTGGATAAATTTCTTTGATTTTCGTGCCTATTGCGTTTGCCAGGTGCGTCTTTCCTACTCCGGATGCCCCATAAAGGAATAACGGATTGAAAGCAGTCCCTCCCGGTTTTTGCGCTACGGCTTCCGCCACACTTCTTGAAAGTTTATTGCTGTATCCTTCAATGAAGTTCTCAAAATTATAATTGGGATTCAAATGCGGGTCCAAATCCTGAACGGCAGGGGCCTGTAGGAAGCTGGGAGCTTTGTTTCCTCCGATTATGCTTTTGGGAGTAACAGCCGTAGAACGATTGCTTGCTTCGAGATTCACGGTTTGATTCGGAATCGAAGTCTTGTCCACCATGACATTGTACATCAACTTGGTTCCTTCGCCAATGACCTTATATAATGTCTTACGTATAAGATCTACGAATCTCTCTTCCAGTATTTCATAGAAAAACTGGCTCGGGATCTGTAAGATCAACGTTTTGTCCTCATATTTCAACGGAACAATAGGGGCAAACCAAGTATTATATGTCGTCTCGGGAACATTGTCTTTAATAACGTCGAGACAGCGGTTCCAAAGTACAACATGATTTGATTCAATCATAGTAACTTTTAATACATTTATTAATTAAGCAAAACTTCTACGTTTGCAAAATTGGGAATCTTATTCGGAAAAAACAAATCTATTTTTTCTTGTTTTTTTCATGCTAACAATAATGTGTTTACTTTCAATGACTTATGCGTTTGTTGTCGGACACACTCTGTTTACCCTCTCTTGCAGTTTTGTAAGTATCTGTATGTTAATGTCTTATATATATAATTTTAGCCTTTTTTCTCACTTTTGTACGTTTGTACGGGAATATTATTTCGGTTTGTAGATAGACATTTGAAGAGCAATCTACTTTCTTTTGAAAGCCCTTCGTTATTTAGATAAAATCTATATAACGATAATTTGCTACTTGTCTTTCTTGCCGAATAATGAGAAGTGAACGTACCGTTTCGGATGCTCTTTCAGGTCTTCTAATAAGCTGGCTGCATTTTCAGTTGTTGCATTCAGATTATTGTATAAAGTCGGGTCGTTGAAGAGCAGTCCGATAGTGTTATCTTTGCTGTTTAATTTTTCTGTAAGTATTTTTACGTTAGCCAGCGTTTCGTCTATTTTTTTGAAAGTGGCTGCATAGTCTACTTCTTTCAAATTTCCGCTGATGACAACGAAGTTGTCTCCGATGGTGTTCAGTTTACTGGTGAGTTGAGGTATGTCATTACTCATCAGCCCTTTTACCTGCGAACTGACTACTGCCAGGTTGGCGGTTGTCTTCTCTATCGAGTGCAGGGTGGCAGGGATGCTCTTGTCTCCTAATATATTGTTCAGAGAGATGAGGATAGAATCCAGTTTCGGAAGCATTTCTTCTACCTTTGGGATCAGTTTCGCCGCGCTTTCCATCATTCCGTTGTTCAGTGTGCCGGGGATCGTATCTCCTACGGCATATTTTTCGCGCGGGTTGTTTGCCAGAAGAATATTCATGCGTACGCCTCCCATAAGTTCGGATACAAGCTCGGCACTACTTCCTTTGGGAATCCGCAGTTCCGTGTCCAGTTCCACTTCGACAATTACATTTCCGGGTTTGGCATAATCATAATAGATGTCACGCACGATACCTACACGAACACCGTCGGCAAATACCGGGCTTGATTTGGTGAGTCCGTTTACATTTTCAAATTTGGCATAGAAATAGCTGGAAGGTTGAAACATGTGTATACCTTTCAGCCAGTTAATTCCGTATATAAGCACACATAGTGCAACGATACCTGCAATACCTATTCTGACTTCTTTTGTAATGTACTTCATTTTATCTTTTTATTTATTTCTTCTTTTCTTGAATTCGGCAATCGCTTCATTGACGTTCATTTTCTCGCCGTTCCGGAAAGCGATGATAAAGGCGTCTTTGAATTGTGCCGTAATGGTGCGCTTCGTACGCAACACCTTGTTATAATCGGCGGAGGCTCCATACGTATATTTGTATATTCCCCCTTCCTTATAATAGTCTACATCTTTCAGTCCTTTCAGCCGTTTGTCGTTTTTGGCGAGAGGTTTGGAAGAAGTAAGTATCTGTATCTTAAACGTAATTTCACTGTCATTGGTTGCACTCTCTACTACAATTGGGCGTTTCGGTGCTGTTTTTGCTGTCGCGGCAGGTTTTGTTTTTGCTTCGGCCAATAGCTTTTCCTGTTGGGGAGCTGTGTTCACACTTTCGGTATCCTTTTGGGCAATTGCCGGGGCATTGTCTTCTTCCTGTTCGGTTGGGACGATCGTTTTGCTGACTCCCGTTAGGCGCAGTTCATGTTCTCTCTTATAATTTAAGAAAGCACGGTAGATGCCTTTTGCCATGGTGCCGGCCCCTTCTTCGGTATTCAGATAGCGTTCCTCTTCGGGCGTAGAAATAAATCCTAGTTCTATCAGAATGCTCGGCATGGCACTCGCTTTTAAGACAAGGAATCCGGCTTGATGCACTCCACGGTCTGCCCTTCTACAAGTTTGGCGAAATTGTTTCTGCATCAGCGAAGCCAGGTGTACACTCTGCTCCATGTATTTATCTTGCATGAATTCAAATATAATATATGACTCGGCAGAGTTCGGGTTGAAACCGGCATATCTTGTTTTGTAGTCACTTTCGTAGAGGATTACGGAGTTCTCTCGCTTGGCAACTTCCAGATTTGCGTCTGATTTGGCCAAACCCAGTGTCCAGGTTGAAGCACCTTTTGCGGTACGATTGTTAGCCAGTGCATTGGTGTGAATGGAAATAAAGAGATCAGCCTTCGCGTTGTTGGCAATTTCTGCGCGTCGGTCTAAAGGGATGAATACATCTTTGCTACGGGTGTAAATCACTTTGACGTCGTCGCAATTCCTTTTAATCAGATTTCCCACTTTCAGGGCAACGTTCAGATTGATATTTTTCTCTTTCGAGATTTTGCCGATGGCGCCCGGATCATGTCCGCCATGTCCTGCGTCAATAACTACTACAAAATCCTTCCCCCATAAGTGGTTAGTACATGAGGGTAGAAAAAGTAGCCAGAGGCAAATGAATATGTATAATATGTACGGTCTATTCAGTTTCATATCTATAATACGGTGCAAATGTAGTAGAAATTTGTAGAAAACTCATTATTTGCCATTAAGTTTTGTGTTTTTTTCGGTTTAATGGTAGCTTTTTTCCTGAAATCTCCGTTACTTTGTGCTTCGAAGTTAAAATGTACGACGATGCTTAAGTTTTTGAAGAATTGGACGTTACCTATTGCTATGCTGGTAGGTGCTATAGGTTATCCGCTGTTTATCAGCCTTTCTTTTCTGACTCCCTATCTTATTTTTACGATGTTGCTATTGACCTTCTGTAAGGTATCTCCTCGTGATTTGAAGCCTAAACCTCTCCATTTGTGGTTGTTATTGATTCAGATTGGCGGAGCGTTGGCTGCTTATTTGTTGCTTTATCGCTTTGATAAAATAGTAGCAGAGGGAGTGATGGTTTGTATTATTTGTCCTACGGCTACGGCTGCTGCGGTGATTACTTCCAAGTTGGGTGGGAGTGCAGCCAGTCTGACCACTTATACATTGATAGCAAATATCGGTGCGGCTATTGCTGTGCCTATTCTTTTTCCTTTGGTGGAGGTGCATCCTGATGTCACTTTTTGGGAGGCGTTTCTTGTTATTTTAGGTAAGGTATTTCCGTTGTTGATTTGTCCTTTTTTGGCTGCCTGGTTGTTGAGTAAGTGTTTGCCAAAGGTGCATCAGAAGTTATTGGGCTATCATGAACTTGCTTTTTATTTGTGGGCTGTATCTTTAGCTATCGTAACAGCGCAGACGTTGTATTCCTTGCTCAATGACCCAGCGGATGGTTTTACGGAAATCATGATTGCTGTCGGAGCACTGATTGCTTGCTGTTTGCAGTTCTTTTTGGGGAAGACAATCGGCTCAATTTATAATGACCGTATCAGTGGCGGGCAGGCGTTGGGACAAAAGAATACGATTCTGGCTATTTGGATGGCACATACTTATTTGAATCCATTGTCTTCTGTGGCTCCCGGTTCGTATGTGTTGTGGCAGAATATAATCAATTCGTGGCAGTTGTGGAAAAAGAGAAAGAGATAAAATAGTGAATAATTAGGGATTATATGATTACTATAAGGATAGCTTTAAATACGGATATAGAGGAAATTCAGTCTCTATATCGAAACACAGTGTTAGTGATAAACAGGCGTGACTATTCACAGGCCGAGGTTGAAGATTGGGCATCGTGCGGAGATGATCCTTCTAAAATAGAGGGTATGATAAAAACTCACTATTTTATTGTTGCTGTTAATCGGCAATCTGAAATCGTCGGTTTTTCATCCATTACACCTCAGGGCTATTTGCATTCAATGTTTATTCATAAGGATTTTCAGGGCAAAGGTGTTGCTACACTATTGTTGAATGAGATAGAACGTTATGCCGTCGCAGCCGGGATTACGCGGATTACCTCTGAAGTGAGTATAACAGCCCGTCCATTTTTTGAAAAGCGAGGGTATATAGTAGAAGTAGAGCAAAAACGCAGGGCTAATCAGCTGTCTCTTACTAACTATTGGATGGCCAAAAGCCTTGTATGATGAAAATTTATAATGGTCGTGTCCCGGCATGTGGCGTGTTTTGTGGTGGGTGTCCTACCTATACACGGCAAAAAAATCCTTGTCTGGGAGCGCAATTGAATAGTGCACGCTGTGAAAAATGTAAAACATTCCCCAACACAAGACATCGGAGCTGAAAATGAAAACGATGGAAAGAATATTTGAAATAAAAGACCTGAAAGCACTGGAAGACTTTTTGCAATCTCAAACAGAAACCCGTTCTTTCTTTGTCAGACTTTTGACTACAATATCATAGGATTTGCTTACGAGTTCTTTGATCTTATCATCAGATACGTCTTGATTGAAATAAACGCTGATCCAATATTTCCTATTCATGTGCCAGCCTGGTTTTATACCGGCATATTCAGTTTGCAGTTCTCCAGATTCGTCAGGGTTACATTTGATGCAACAAAAATCGAAAATCTCAATGTTAACGAAACAAAACCATTTGTCCGCAACATAAAAGCATAGAACGTCACGGCTATATTGGTCGGGTACATTGGGAAAAGGCATCTTCTCGTGAACTCCTTTAAAAGACAGACAATATTCTCTAAATTCTTCTATATTCATTTCACTTTTTTATGTTCGGTTATCTATGCAAAAATAGTTAGAATAAGGGAGTGGATAACCATCTTTCTATGAAAATATTCAGGTGAGATGTGTTTTCATGTCCTTTATTTGGTTAGTCGACTTCTTCGGATGGATAGTTGATCTTAAAAACTACTTGACGCTCCACCGCCACCGCTATGTCCACCACCAAAACTGCCGCTACTACTTCTACTACTGCTTCTGCCACTACTACTGTGACTATTACTAGAACTGTCACTATTGGGGGGTGTCTTGCGGGGGATCTTCTGTGTTGTCTGCTTTTTATCTCCGCACATCAGGCAAAGATAGTCGGCAACCTCCAATCCGGCATCGGAATATGTGGGCTCTTTAATTGTTTTCCACGGGCTGATACGCTTGGAAGCAATGGTGTGGCATTGATTACACATCCTATATTCGCTTATGGTGATAGATTTATACCGTAAAAGCCAGCCGCAGGAAGTACATTGATAAATACGGTGGATAGCAGAACCTAGTTTGTGTTCCATTTGTTCGGAAGCAGATAATAAAGGGGTTGCAAGCTCATTGGGTAAAAGTTGTAAAGCTACAGCTTTGCAAGAGTCGCAGGTCTTACTCTGCAAAATAACACGTTGTTTTTGGTAGAACTTGTACCATAAGGATGCCGCAATAAGTGCAGGGCAGACCGGAAAAAACAATACAAGACATCCAAGTGGGCTGTAATGTGTCAGGACTTTGATTGCTGCTAATGCTGAACTGTCTTTGGGGCGAGCTTTGTTTACTTTCATGCGATAAGTGAGAACATTTACCAGTATCAAGAATATCCAAAGCATGAGCGGTTGATTTGCCAGAAAATTCCACAACGTATTGCTGGCACTTTTCCAGTAATTATCAGAAGTGCCTTGAGAAACGGGCTCATAGTCGCTTCCATAAAGCACCAATGTTACAGCCCGGACTCCCTCTGTTATTCCTCTGTCAAAGTCGTTTTTTCTAAACCACGGAACCATTTCATTCTGTTGAATGCGAAAGCATAAAGCGTCGGGAAGTACTCCTTCCAAACCGTATCCGGTTGCGAAAGTGACTTTACGTTGATCGAGCACTAAAAGAATCAGTAATCCGTTGTCGTCCGCTTTCTTTCCGATGCCCCAGTGTTCAAAAAGCTTGTGGGCAAACTCTGCCGGAATATCTTCACCGATAGAAGGGAGTGCAACAACTGTCACTTCAATACTCAATGAATCTTCTAACTGTGACAACATATTATTTATTTCCCACACATAACTTTCATCCAATATCTGATTCGGATTGCTGACCCAATTGGAAGAGCTTTCATTACGCGGATTGGGGACATCTGTTACTTTATAAATATCTACTGTTTGTTCGTGCTCTAAAGCCAATGCAAAAGCATGACTACCAAAGGTATAACAGAAAACAAGAAGTAATATCCGGACTATTCCCCTGAAACTTTTTTGTGTTTTATCTTTCATTATTGTGTTATTAACTGATTGTTCTTAGAGTAGAAAATAACTATCATAACTCTCATCCTTTTTGCTAATATAGTTATTATCTGATGAATAAGAATGATAGATGTTTCTGAAATTTTGTATCTATCATACTTTCTTCATGAAATATGGGTATCTATCATACTTATTCTTTTAATTATAAGTGGTTTATAAAAATGAATGAGAGTATGATACTAGTTTTTTACTCATAGAGAAGATGTTTTTTTCTAATCTCTTTGTAATCCTGTAACTCCTTTTGCCAACTATTCCGGATAGCCTCTTCCGATTCTCCTTTGAGGATAGCCTTGCGTACGCTGTCAGTTCCCATCAGCAAATCAAACCATCGGGCACGGGAGAAGAAGGCTGCGCTTTCACCGGATAAGCGATAAAAGTTCAAGAAGTAGCGGAGTGTAAATCCGTTCACATCGGTTACATTCCGGAGGTCTTCCCCATAGCAGGTGATACCTTTGTGCATCGGGTTTTTGTCAAAACCGGGTAAGGAGCGGGGAGTAAAAGTGAAACTTCCGTATTTCTTATTAGGTGCGCCTAATACTTGGAAAGGAAAAGTTGTTCCCCGTCCCACGCTGACGCGGGTAGCTTCAAAAGGACAGAGTGAAGCATACAATCGGATAGACTGATCGTTCGGGAGGTTGGGCGACGGTTTGATGGGGAGTGAATAAGGCTCTCCATGTTTCCACCCGGTCATTGGAATTACCTTTAATGAACAAGGATTTTTCTTGTTGGCAATCCATCCTTCCCCGTTTATCATCTGTGCCAGTTCGCCGATAGTACATCCGTGAAGTACAGGAATGGGAAGCATGCCGACAAAGCTCCGGTAAGCAGGTTTGAGTATCGGACCATCCACATAGTCGCACGGATTGGGGCGATCCAGTACAATCATTTCTTTCTTGTTCTCTGCACAAGCATCCATCACATAATACATCGTGCTTATATAGGTATAAAAGCGTGCCCCTACATCCTGAATGTCGAATAAGATCACGTCAACATCTTTTAGTTGGGTGGCAGACGGCTTTTTGTTATCACCATAAAGCGATACGATAGGAATACCGGTGCGGGAATCTTTTCCGTCTTTCACCGTTTCACCTGCATCCGCGTTACCGCGGAAACCATGTTCGGGGGCAAATGCTTTGACTACCCGGACGTCTCTCCTTAATAAGGTATCGAGAAGATGAACCCGCTTTGCTCCCACGACAGAAGTGTGGTTGACTACCATTCCGATGCGTTTTCCTTTCAGCAACGGCATATATTGATCCATTTGTTCTGCTCCCGTGACAATTTGACTGCTTACACGCATTGGTGACAACATAATGAACAGAAATATAAGAATGAAGGAAGCTCGAGTTTGCATATCGGTAATTTTTTTTGTAATATTGCACAAAAATATTAATTTCTCATCAAGAGAGCAAAAAATAAAGCACATGAATCCATACGAAATCATTGATAAATATTATCCGGAAAATACGCAGCAGAGACAAATCTTAGTAATTCATAGTCTGGCGGTGTCCGGAAAAGCAATGAAAATGCTGGATGCTCATCCCGAATTGTGTTTAAACCGGAGTTTTGTGAAAGAAGCTGCTCTGTTGCATGATATTGGTATTTTTCAGACCGATGCTCCCACCATTCAGTGCTTTGGCACTCATCCTTATATCGCCCACGGATATTTGGGAGCTGAAATCTTGCGGGCGGAAGGTTTCCCCCAACACGCATTGGTGTGCGAACGCCATACGGGAGCCGGACTCTCGTTGGAAGATATCATTGCCCAGCAGCTCCCCGTTCCTCATCGTGAGATGCTGCCCATTACCCTGGAAGAGCAATTGATTTGCTTTGCGGATAAATTCTTTTCTAAAACCCATCTGGATGAAGAGAAAACTGTGGAAAAAGCGCGGCAAAGTATTGCAAAATATGGTGAAGAAGGCCTAAGCCGCTTTGATAGATGGTGTTCTCTCTTTTTATAGCACTAAAAAATAATTAAATAACGAAGATTCTAACTCATATTTGGTGAAGATTGTGTACTTTTGCCACTTCAAGCGTAAACTATTAGTTAATGGCGCCATTGAAAGCAAAAATACTTATATCATTCATACTGCTGATTGTCTTACTGATGCTTCCCGATGAGGCTACGTCTCAGCGTCGAAGAAGAGGAATGATTGCCTCCAATACCGCACAAACGGATTCCCTTCAGGGAAATGATTCGTTGAAAGCAGATACGGTAACGGTACGCATTGATTCCATCGCACCGGTAAAGAAGAAACAACCACTCGATGCACCGGTTGTTTATGAATCCAACGACTCCACTGTCTTTACTTTGGGAGGAGCTGCTACACTTTATGGTAGCGGAAAAGTTAATTATCAGAACATCGAACTCGCTGCGGAAGTTATTTCGATGAATCTGGATAGTAGTACTGTGCATGCTTACGGTATCAAGGATACTACCGGAGTGGAAAAAGGTAAACCGGTATTTAAAGAAGGAGATACCTCTTATGATACGGAAACCATCCGATATAATTTCAAAACCAAAAAAGCGGGAATTACCGATATCGTCACCCAGCAGGGAGAAGGATATGTGACTGGAAGCAAGGCGAAGAAAGGAGCTAATGATGAAATTTTCATGGAGCATGGGCGTTATACAACCTGCGATCATCATGACCATCCTCACTTCTATATGCAGCTGACGAGAGCTAAAGTGCGTCCTAAAAAGAATGTGGTGACAGGACCTGCCTATCTGGTTGTGGAAGATGTGCCTTTGCCGTTGGCCGTACCGTTCTTTTTCTTCCCGTTCTCCAGCAGTTATTCTTCCGGTTTCATTATGCCGACTTATATGGATGACTCCAGTCGTGGTTTCGGTCTGGCAGAAGGAGGATATTACTTTGCCATCAGTGATATTATGGACTTGAAGATGACGGGTGATATCTTCACGAAAGGGTCATGGAGATTATCCGGATTGACAAACTATAATAAACGCTATAAATATTCCGGTACGCTGCAAGCGGACTATCAGGTCACGAAGACAGGAGATAAAGGTATGCCGGACTATACAGTTGCTAAGGACTTTAAGGTAGTATGGAACCATCGCCAGGATGCTAAAGCCAGTCCGAACAGCACATTCTCCGCTAGTGTAAACTTCTCAACCAGTAGTTACGAACGTTCCAATATCAACAACCTTTATAATTCGCAGTTGTTGACTCAAAACACCAAAACATCAAGTATCAGTTATTCTCGTAGTTTCCCTGATATTGGTCTGACCTTATCCGGAACCACCAATATCGCACAGACGATGCGTGACTCTTCTATTGCGGTCACTTTGCCTGACTTGAATATTACATTAAGCCGTCTGTTCCCCTTCAAACGTAAGAAGGCGGCGGGAGCTGAACGCTGGTACGAAAAGATTTCCATTAGCTATACGGGACGTTTGACAAACAGTATCCGTACAAAAGACGACCGTCTGTTTAAAGCCGGACTAAGCGAATGGGAAAATGCGATGAATCATAACATTCCTATCAGTGCTACTTTTACGTTATTCAAATATTTGCAGGTTTCTCCTTCGGTCAATTATACAGAGCGTTGGTATACTCGTAAGATCAATCAGCAATATAATGAGGTCGATCATAAGTTGGAGGCATTGCCGGGTGATACACTGAACGGTTTCTACCGGGTATCCAATTACTCGGCAAGTTTGAGCTTAAGTACGAAAGTATATGGTATGTACAAACCTCTTTTTGCTAAAAAGAAAGAGATACAGATTCGTCACGTAGTTACGCCTCAGGTAAGTCTTAGCGGTGCTCCGGGATTCAGCAAGTATTGGGAAGAATATACCGATTATAATGGCAATACGCAATATTATTCTCCTTTCACCGGTCAACCTTATGGCGTACCTTCGCGGGAAGGATCGGGAACAGTCAGTTTCTCTATTTCTAATAACTTAGAGATGAAGTATTATGATGCAAAGAAAGATACGCTTAAAAAGGTTAGTCTGATTGATGAATTGGGAGCAAGTATGTCTTATAATATGGCTGCCAAAGAGAGGCCTTGGAGTGATTTAAGCATGAACCTACGTCTGAAACTGACTAAGAATTATACATTCAACATGAACGCATCGTTCGCTACGTATGCTTATACGTTCGATAAAAGTGGTAATGTAGTAACCAGTAACCGTACAGAATGGTCGTATGGTCGTTTTGGACGTTTCCAGGGATATGGCTCTTCTTTCAACTATACCTTCAATAATGACACATGGAAGAAATGGTTCGGTCCGAAAGAAGAGGATGAAAAAGGGAAAGATAAGAATAAGTCGGAGGATAGCGATGATGAGGAATCCGATGGAACGGAAGGAGACGGTACTACGCCTAAGAAAGTAGAGAAAGCACAGGCTGACCCGGATGGTTATCAGGTATTTAAGATGCCTTGGTCATTGAGCCTTAGCTATTCGTTTAATATCCGTGAAGATAGAACGAAGCCTATCAACCGTTATTCCATGCGATATCCTTATACTTATACGCATAATATCAATGCAAACGGAAATATAAAGATTTCTAATAACTGGTCGCTCTCATTCAACTCGGGTTATGATTTTCAAGCAAAAGAGATTACCCAGACTTCTTGTACAATATCCCGTGACTTGCACTGTTTCAACTTGTCCGCCAGTCTTTCTCCTTTCGGACGTTGGAAGTATTACAATGTTACAATCCGTGCGAATGCAAGTATTCTGCAAGACTTGAAGTATGAGCAGAGAAGTCAGACGCAAAGTAACATTCAGTGGTATTAAAGGGGAAACGATAATGAATGTTTAGCGATAACGTAAAGAGTAAGCGATAGAGCATAAAATAAAAACAATGAGCGGTGAACAAGATATGCATTTATATTGCATTAGTTGTTCACCGCTCATTGTTTTTATTTCACTGTTATCTATCTACCATGCGATTTCTGTTTCTCCATGTGCTTTTAGATAATCGTTTGTACGGCTGAAATGTTTGTTTCCGAAGAAGCCGTTGTAAGCAGAAAGAGGAGAGGGATGGGCGGAAGTGAGTACCAAGTGTTTGTTGCGGTCGATAAACGCTCCTTTCTTTTGAGCGTATGATCCCCACAGGATAAATACCAGGTTTTCTTTTTCTTCTGCCAGGGCACGGATTGCAGCATCAGTAAATGTTTCCCAGCCACGGTTCTGGTGTGAACCAGCTTGGTGAGCACGTACGGTCAGCGTAGCGTTGAGCAACAATACTCCCTGTTCTGCCCAGCGAGTCAGATTTCCCGTAGCAGGGGCATCTGTGCCGATGTCGGCTTTGATTTCTTTGAATATATTCACTAATGAAGGGGGAAAAGGCACTCCGTCGTTTACAGAGAAACAGAGACCATGCGCTTGTCCCGGTCCATGGTAAGGATCTTGTCCTATAATTACAACTTTCACTTTGTCGAAAGGACAAAGGTTGAAAGCATTGAAGATCAGTTTTCCCGGAGGGAAGATCTGATACTGGCTATATTCGCTTTTGACGAAATCGGTCAGTGTGCGAA
>DXOJ01000441.1 GCA_019412865.1 Bacteroides sp.
ATTCATATGTGTGTGTATTTTATTAGACCAATAATTACATTTCCATTATACTAACTACCCCAACAACCAAACTCATCGAAAGAATATCTTCTTTAGGTACTGAAAAATCCGAATATTCCGGATTGTATGATACGCAACGAATCTTATCACCATCATCATATATTCTCTTAATGATAAATCCCTGTGTTGTATCCAAAACATGTACCTTTCCCCATTGAATGAAACGAGATTGATCGATGCGTCGGCATGCTATTTCATCTCCTGATTCAAACCGGGGCGACATGCTATCGCCTTTAATAGGTATCGTAAAATCATATGCCGGTATTTGATAAATAATCGGAAGTTGCTCGCACTGTTGCAATGTCACTCCAATTGATTCTCCAGATAAAGATCCGGCAGCTGCGGTGAGAGGAACACGTGGCCGAGTTTGTTCCTTTCCATACTCCATAGGAGCTTTCGCAATTATATTAGTGTGGGATGATTTAAGCATTTCTCCATTACCGGTAATGAGCCAGCCTATATTCAACTCTGGATAAAAAGAAACAATGTTATTAAGTTTGTCAGATCCTATTGAGCCTTTAAATTTTTTGATATATCCGTTAGCTAAATCAACGTTACGTTCAAATTCAGCAATAGTTATATTTTTGTAGCTTATAAATTCAAAAATTCTATCTTTTATATCCATAATCTATAGGAGTTAGTATATATTCTATTTATATTTGTATCGAATTAGTTTATTAACCTCTAAAACTTATCGTTATGTTATCAAGTATTGTTATAGTCTATTCGATTATCGGATGTATTTTAGCTGCATCGATAGCCTTCAAGTTACTTTGCTTGTTTTTATCAGAATGTATGTATTTCAATCTCCCAGACTGGATTGGAGAACTATCACACTGGATTACGCTTATAGCTTTTGTACTTGGTTTGATAATAGTGCTGTCTGTCGTATTTATAGTTTCATTTATGGTAGGTGGAGTGATTGCTGACGTACTTTCGCATTTTGCATAAATTCCCAATATGCCACCAACGATTGACACCAAAGTCAAACCCCATTGAAGTCCAGACCCAACTCTTTTCCACATAATAGAATTATACTCAGATACGAACCTTCCGTTCTTAAGTGCTTTAATGCCAGATTTTGAGGTTTCATATCGAACTTCATGTTTTATTATAGCTCCAGTTTTTGGGCATTGTTTAGGTTTATCGGGCTCTAAATCAACAGTATTCATGTAGCCTGCAGTAACCAATTTTTCTATTATGTCTTTTTGGTATACCTCATTGTCTTCATATCTATTTAGTAAGTTCATGTATCGTTTTTGCTGCGAGGAACTTTTTTCGTTTATATGGGATAGAAGTACAAGTATGATTCTGTCATTCTCATAGTCAATAGGTAATTTTTTGCTTTCTATTTGAAATACTTCCATAACGGATAGTTAATTAAAGTTATATGTTAGCATATATACTAATTATCGCTTTGATAAATGAGAATATATACTAATCTTTGCATTCGTAATTCAGTTCACAATAAAACGAGCGGATACAAAAAGGGCTGTTAGAGAAGCGTCCCTATTCCTATCGCTGTTTATTTAGTCGTTTGCAAAGATAGGCAGTCCTTTTCAATTATCCAATGATATGTGAATGTTTTACGACACAATTAAAAGGTTTCGTGGCTGTTACCGAAAAAAGACATTGGACAAAGCTCTATTTGAGTAACTATCTAACAGCCACAATAGGATAGTGAAAGAATGGAGCTTTCTTCTTTTAGGAGGAAGAAAAGAATATGAAAAGAAAAAGGACACAAAGGATTAGTCATATTGAAATATCAATATACTATGAATTGGAAAGTCGAAGTAATGGGAATACGGAAGGGCTGTTATCAGTATCTAGGTCTATTACATCAGATGGAAAAGAGATTTATAAGGATAAAATGAGTCCTAAGATGTATATAGCATCAAAGGACCCAATAAGAAACTTAGAATGTTTTCTTTTAGGACTTAAAGAGCCCGAGAACAGTAACAATATTAGCTGCGATAGTAGAAAGGGAGGCGGCTTTTTCGCACAAATTTGGAGAAAGCTGTTTTGCAAGAAAATCCAATTCATCACTTAGTTTCTGAATATTGGCTTTTAAGATTTCTTCTTGAGCAGCAAAACCTCCATGACTGTAGAAATCATGAGCTTTGGCTCTTAGTCGGAAAATAATAGTTCCTCCTAAGCATTTGGTCTGTTGAAGTAGCCCCATTTCCTCAAATTGATCATATATAGCTTCAACGATATCAGAGGAAGTATCAAATTCTTTAGCGCAGGAACGAATATTGTTTTGGACATTCATGCTTTCGACAGATAATAAATCAGCTAAAAGATCATCCTTCAGTTTTGGAGTAATGAGAGTAATCATAAGTATGAAATTTTAAATGTGACATACAAAAGTAATAATAATCAGGGCACGTCATCTATTCTTTATGATGATTTTAAATGTGACAATTTACATTTCTCTTTTTAGAGACGTGCCCTTAAAAAAATGGAGGAATAAGTCATGGATAGATTACAGGAAATCATGATGGCCGCCGAGGGTGTAACCTTCAGCAAGAATCAATCCTCAATTCTAGTGGGAGGAAGAAGAAGACTTGAACGATTGGTTTCTGAAAAGAAAATAGCTTTCGTAAAGACTACCGACAAAAAGAATGGTCGGTGGGAATGTAAAGGTTCTGATGTGTTACGTTATGCAATGCCAATGTTATGAAACGAGTGATCTGTATAGTCGTAATACTCGTATTTGCCTCATGTAAAAAAGAGGATATAAAAGGGGTAGTAATAGAGAAAATACATCAAAAGTCATACACCTATACTACTATCATACCAATGAATGCCGGAAAGACCACAATGATGATTCCGCATACAAACCATGTTCCTGATAAATGGATATTGATTGTACAAGATTCCATTACTCATGATATATCTGTGAGCTACGAGTCCTACAATATCATAGCGGTAGGAGACAGTCTGTTTCGCATTAATAAAAAAGTAATGTATAAAAAGCAACCCAATCATGAACCAAATTAGCAAACACCTACTCACGATCATCCTATCTATAGTTATAATAGCAGGATGCATCTATGCCGGGAGAACGGAGTATAATGATGATGTATTATCCGGCATGAGCGCAGAGAAGTATCAGTACATACATGACAGTCTAGGTTGTCGTGCCTCTCAAGAAGATGTAGTCAAAGAATACATCACTAATCAAAAATATTATGATTCAAAAAAATATTAGATCATGAGTAAACAATCTTTCAACATTCCCAATGGAAGCAATTATGTTTCAGTTGAGGCTACCGACAATAAACTGATTATCTCTTTTTCAAAAGAGAATCCCAATATGTTTTTCTGTCAAGAGAGCGAACATATAGAAGAAACACCTCTTATAGGTCATTTATCTATATTCTGGGATCCCGGTTCCTCTGATGCTATAATCTCCAAAGTGGCTGACATTGATTATTCAGACTGTACATATAAAGCCCAAAATGGGGTATGGTATCGGCATGCTATCCGTTTTCGTAGTGAAGAACAATATTCCAAAATACTCCAATCCAATGTTACAAAAGGCAAAACCAAGTAAAAATAGCCTCATGGTCAAGCTGGACATAGTGTTTAGCAAGTTTATTCGAGTGCGTGATATGAGAAAAGATGGTACTTTCATCTGTATATCATGTAATAGAATACTTCCATATGAACAAGCGGATTGTGGACATTACATCAATAGAAAACATATGGCTACACGGTTTAATGAGAAGAACTGTAATGCTCAATGTCGTTCATGTAATCGATTTGACGAAGGTAATTTACAAGGGTATCGACGTGGATTAATATCCAAGTATGGTGAGTCTGTTGTACTCATGTTGGAGTCTATGAAGAACCAGATAAACAAGATATCTGATTTTGAGTATAAGGCGATGATTGATTATTATCGTAAGGAGACTAAACGCCTAATGAAAGAAAAAAACATGGATTGATATTATGCCGGAATTATGCAAAACGGATATACGAGCAATTGATCGACTGTTATGTCAATGCTCCAGAGAAATAGAGAAGCGTACATCTCCCTGTTCTCTAGCCCGTGACTTGATACGTAGATGCAATAAGATTCGTAAGAAGATTCATCGCATAGTTCCAAATAAGTAACATATGGAACTATTTGAATTATGAAAGTCATATATGTGTATTTAATCTTTCGAAAGAAAGGCTATGCTTTTGGTTCATTGAGTGCTGTCTTTGATTATTTGGATGAAGATGAAGTCGGAATAAAGAAGACTACATTACTTCATCGTTCTGATGCAGGTACAATAACAACCCAAAGAGCCATTATAACTAAACTAACCTTATTGAGGAGTAAGAAATGTCATGGTAAAGAAGATAGAGACAAAAATTAAATGTGATTGCCGCACTTGTAAGCGTGCTGGTCCAGAAAAGAACTTCATGGTATATTGCCCTATTTGGGGGCTGTCTCTTATACACATCTCCGAGCCC
>DXOJ01000442.1 GCA_019412865.1 Bacteroides sp.
TAAGAGAGTTTGGATTACTTTTTCAATTTTCAGGAAAAGATACCTGAGTAGTTACCTCTAAAGCCATAATTGTTAAAGTTTAAATGGTTAAAAAAATAAAGGTTATCTATTTGTCATTCTCTTTGTTTGAATGACTCTGCAAAGATATAACAGGGCAGATACCGCTCAGTCCCCTTTTGTCCCTTTTATGTCTCCTTTTAACAACCTGAAACTTACAATTACTTAGGCATAAACATCTATTAGACAGCGTTCTATATGAATTAATTATTTTTTCTGTAAATCAGCGTTCAACAAGATACTGAACCTGCCAACGGATGGGACTCCTGTTTCAGTCCGCATTTGCAGAACAGATTCATCCGGTTTATTTTCTATTCCACAGGAGTTAATTTGTGTTTTTGAAGTGTATCACAAACAGGAGGCCATATAGGCAGACACACTATCCCTTCCTTTACGCATAGGTTCCTAGGATGAATCACATAGCATTCTCCTATGCGCTGATAAAAACTCTCGTTGAACCTGATAAGCGAACAAATGGTATACTTGTCATTCGATTTTACCTCTATTGGAAAAGTTTTACATTTTAGGATAAGTAGCCCGGTATCACCCATATAGTACTTCACATAAGTCCTGTCTTCATTCAGCGAGAGTCCCAACCGAGTCACTTACCTTATTGAAATCCATCAAAAGATAGCTTCGGTATTCATTCTTTGTGAACTCTTCCACAAGAGTGGATTTACCTATCCACCGGGCACCTTCTATTAGAAGTGCCTAAGTGCCTGCCGCCTATCGTTTCCAAACAAACAGTTTGTTATACATTTTAGTTTAAATATCATGTTATTCACTATTTATCATCTTATCAATACACAAATTGAATACTATATTCCACAATACGCACTTTCCCGTATTAGATTTGCATCAGCCCGATAAAGTGTACCAACTAAGAAAGTACATATTATTTATATAACATTATTTTACCACTTCACATGTGTAACAAAACAAAATTCAAGTCAGAAACATCCCCTTACACAGAAAAAAGCTGATCTTTTATATCAAATCCCCGTCAACGTTTCTAATAAATTCTTGCACCGTTTATTATAAACGGTATCCGAGTTTATTATAAACTCTAACTTCCCTTTTCCATAGAAAGCAATCGAATATATACAACAAAAAAGGCTGCAAAACTCCTAGAAGTTTGCAGCCTCAAGCCCATTGGCGGGTTACTTATACCCTAATCCTCATAAGGATCTCCTAGATGTTTTGTTATAATCTTATACTGTTTTGCAGTCAGATACCGATGATTATACGGCAAGTAACCTGTTGGTATAAGTTCTTTGACCAACGGGTTGCAGTCTTTAATCCATCGGCTCAGACAACGCACTGCATTTTTACTAGTTGTACATCCGGGGAAGTACATCACAGCGAGTACGGCAAAAGATAAGAATCGTTTCATTCGTTTTTAGTTTTTTATTCGTTGTTTTATGTTTCACATCTACAAATATACAACATAAAAAAGCCTTTGTCAAGTCCTAAGAGACTACAGGCGTTCATTAATAAATGAACGCCACACATAAGCCACTGTGTATCATATCCTTACTAATAAAGATTCACCTATAATGCCTGAGGATACTAATCTGTCTCCAGCTACAAAGAGTGTTTTGACTGCTATGGAGTAGATGCAGTGATGATTGGCCGTGCCAGCTTCGGTCGTCCATGGATATTCAAGAAAGTTCTCCGTTCATATTTTCCTCGGTATCAACCTTCCCTGCACTTTTCCTGTATTGAGAAGGAGATTTACTAAATGAATTCTTGAAACACTTACTAAAATAAAAGGGGTCATTAATACCTACCTGAAAACCAATTTCTGATACATTCATTTCGGTCGTTAGCAACAGTTCTGCAGCCTTCTTCATTCTAAGTACTCGCACGTACTCATTAGGAGAGCAACCTACAATACCTCTTAGCTTGTTATAAAACGTAGTACGTCCGATATTCAATGCCGAAGTATACGATTCAAGTTTGAACTCAGCATCACCCATATTCTTCTCTACGATGGCATTTACTTTATCCAAAAACGCTTTATCCCTGTCAGTGGCACTTATCAGCGGCTGTAACGTACCCGGCTCAGTAGCAAATTTTCGTTGTAATTTCTCACGTTGTTCAACCAATTTCACAATACGAGCCAATAAATATTTCATACTAAAAGGCTTCGTTATATAAGAATCCGCTCCGGCTTGAATACCTTTCAACTGATGTTCCTCAGATGAATAAGCCGTTAATAAGATTACAGGAATATGACTAATGTTGAAATTGGCCTTTAAACGCTTTGTAAATTCCAACCCATCCATCTCTGGCATCATCACATCACAAACCACAATATCCGGCTGTTCCCCTATTAACTTTTCAAGTCCCTCTACTCCGTTAGAAGCCGTCGACACAGTAAAATACTTCCCAAGTTGAGCTTCAATAAGGTTACGGACATCATCGTCATCATCAATCACCATCACTTTATATTCTTTAAAAGGTTTATTTACCGATGTTCCTAGAATTTCTGCCGCACGTTCCTCTGAAATAGATATATCAGTAGTCAGTTCCGTCATCGCAATTTCTTTATCTTCCTTTATAGTCTCTATAATGTCGGCAGGGTCATAATTTTCATCCGACATCGGGATAGTAAGTGAGAAGCAAGCACCTCCCAACAGCGAATCCACATAAGTTACCTGTCCTTTATGTACCTTAGCCAATTCCGCGGTCAAATGTAATCCGACACCAGTTCCCTCCGATGCATAATGAATCTGTTCAAAACGTACGAACAACATTTTTTGCTTATCAACAGACACTCCCGGACCATTATCCGAAACACTCATCGTAAAGGTGTCATTTACCACTGAAAAGTCAAGTTTCATCACAATCTTACCCCCTACTGGAGTATTCTTAAAAGCATTGGACAAAAGATTATAAGCAATCTTATCCATTTTACTCCTATCAAGTAGCATAGTCTGTACAGGTTTATTAGATTCAAACAGGTATTCTATTTGCTTCCTGGCAGCCATATCCTTAAACGTCAGATAAATATCATAAAAGAAGCGTTTCGTATCTGTTCGCTCAAGTTTTAGTTCCATCTTATTATTCTGTAAACGACGAAATTCCAATAACTGATCTACCAATCGGAGCAAGCGCCCCGAGCTTTTTGAAAGCAGACTCAACTGTTTACTTACAGAAGAAGGCAGATCTTTTTGATTAACCAAATCCTCAATCGCCCCACGAATAATCGTCAACGGAGTACGAAACTCATGGGATATATTCGTAAAAAAACGCAATTTATACTCGGTCAATTGTTTCTCGACCTCCACTGCCATATTCAGACGATGCATCTTGAGAACAAGCCTCGATGTAAAATAAATGATGATTATCCCAAGGACAATATACAAAAGAATAGCTTCAGTAGACTCCCACCAAGGTGGAAGAATTATAATCTCCAAAGTTGTTTCCTGATCACTCCAAACTCCGAAACTATTGCATCCTTTCACTTTGAAAAGATACTTTCCCGGAGGAACATTTCTATATGCAGCTACATTATTACGTGATGATCTATTCCAATTAGACTCATATCCGTCTAAATAATAAATATATTGATTAAGCTCGGGAGCATGGAAGTTCAGCATCGTACATTCCAAATTAAAGGAATTCTGATTATATGCCAGAACCACCTTCCGGGTATTGATAATACTCTCAGTCAAAGGAGAATCCAGGCTTTCCGGTGTCACAGGATTTCCATTAATCAAGAAACCGGTAATTGCCACTTTTGGAGCATATGTATCAAATGTAATACCGGATGGATTAAATGTATATACTCCGTTATAACTGCCAAACATCAATTCTCCATTCTTTTTTTTCCAACAAGACAGCTCATTAAATATAGCAGCATGGCGGTTGTTTGAGAATATAAAATTCTCAAAACGCTTAGTATTTAAATTAAATTTCGAGATACCACTCTCCGTACTTACCCAAATAAACCCTTCTTCATCTTCCAAAATAGCTTGAATCGTTTCATTGGATAAACCGTCATCTGCCCCATAATGTTCAAAAGTAGATTGTTCTAATGATTCCCCTTTCACTAACAAATTAAGTCCTCCTCCGGTAGCTCCTAACCAAATACGCCCTTTACTATCTTCAAAGACAACCTTAACCTCATTGTGCCCCAAAGATTGTTGATCTTCAGCATACAAATGCAAAACCTTAAAATTCTGTTGATCCTCTATCAATCCATCCGGATCAAAAACAATAACTCCATCATTAGTTCCTATCCATACAATCCCTGTCTTATCTTGAATAATAGAACGCATCATATTCTGATGTCTATTATCAAAACTGAATTGCTTGAACCTCAACTGTTCCCGGGAACCTTCCGCAAGATGCAGCCCTCCACCAAAAGTTGCTAGCCACATACGATTTTTACTATCGCGCATTATGGTAAAGATATTATTGCTCGAAGATGATTGCCTGGTCTGATCATTCAGCGTATATTCTTTTATTATCCTGTCTCCTTGAGGAGATAGAATTAATAATCCCCCTCCTTTTGTTCCCAACCATTTATAACCAAGAGTATCTTCAGCAATTGTAAAGGGTAAACCACCTGTAATACGATGCTTATATAACTGATGTAAAGTAGAATCACAAACTTGCAAATTTCCATCACGCGTACCAAACCAATATCTTCCCTCTACATCCTGATAAATTAAACGAACAGCATTATCCCTATCAGCATTACCACCAGGAGTTGGATAAAATATATCAAAAGGATAATTGGTTAAAGAGATCTTATTCACTCCTCCCAACTCTGTACCTACCCAAACTTCTCCAGAAGTATCCTCAGTTATACAGAGTAAGTAATTAGTGGATAAATCTTTATCGGCAGTATAATGGTATTTTTTTCCCGTATTCTCATCAACGGCAAATAGACCATTACCAAATGTAGTTATCCAGATAATATCCCTTGAGTCATGATATATCTGGAAACGTTCCTGATTTATTAATGAAAGGACATCAGCAGGAATCAATGTCAAAGGCTCAAACGTATTATCAGTATGATGTCTCCATAGCACTCCCGACATATTATATACCCAAATGTGCCCCTTATTATCAATATAGAAGTTCGCATTACGCGGACTTGTCCCCTGAAAGAATCTTTCTGGGGAAACCCATGTTTTATTAATAGTATCAAATACAAACATACGTTCATTTGTAGCAATCATAACCAATCCGTCATTTAACACACATGAGCGGGCATGTCTCGCAGGTTCCGTTTGTGTAGGAACAAATAAAATAGCAGGCAAGAAATATTTCCGCAAATTATCAAAAATCAGAATACGATCTCCAGCTATAAAATACAAATCATCTAATTCCTGTGCGCCCCAAAATGTTGTTCCCTCCAACATTGTATTCATCTTATCATGAGCTACCATGAACAATTCTTTATCAGCTCCTATCCAAACTCTACGATCCGAATCTTCAAAGATAAATGTCACCGACTTATCCCGCAATTTCTTCTCTGTCGGTCTCCAAGAAACCAGTTCTCCATCTATGTGGCTCACACGACAACATCCTTTATCTCCCCACATCCACACATCACCATTAGAAGTAACCATTATTTGGCTAAAAATCTTAGTAGTATTCTGCGGATCATAATCAACAATTTTTTCCAATTTCATATCATAGCAGAAAAGAGTATTTGAGAAAGTACGTATCCAAATATAGCCATGTTTATCTTCGGTAATACTGCGAATTCTACTATCCGGTGATGATTGAGAGGTGGCAATTCCCGGCTGTATCACAACAAAATCCTTTCCGTTATAACGATTCAAGCCATTAATTGTTCCCATCCACATAAACCCATGACTGTCCTGCATCATACATCTAATTGTATTCTGTGACAAACCGTTGCGATCTGTGATAGTACTGATATTTAAAACATCAAAAGCAGCTACTCGACTGCAAAAAAGCAAAAGAATTAGGATTATACGGGCACTCCACATGGTGTTTTGATTTAAAGAATAACGCAAATATAAACGATAATATCGAAAAATCCTGCACAAAATCCCTAAGAATATGGCATTTTATGCATGTTTGAACTGGGGTACATGGAAATGTACAGCCGTCAAGGTACATTATAAGCAAATCGCATACCTTTGCTCTATACAAAGTCAGAGAGACCTATAAATAAACAGGGAATATATAACAACCACATTATTTATATATAAAACAGTAACGTTTATGAAAAACATGTATTTAACAGTAGTACTAGGAATACTGGTTCTCACCGGATGCAACAGCAATGAATATGGTGGACCAGATACCCCTGGTGCAAAAGCTGAAATCTGGGGAAGTATAAGCAGTCCTCAAACACGCTACCACGGCTCCATGTGGGGTCAGGGAGAATGTATAGGTGTATCCGTTACCGGAGGGGATACAGGAAGCACTAATATCTTATATCAATGCTCCGGAGAAAACGAACAACTTTTTACTGCTGTAGGTGACCATAATGATATTTATATCAAAGGAAATGGTAAAGTCTCACTGACTGCATATCACCCTTACACCGGTATCAACGGTACAGCAGGAGGGCTTGTTACAGTAGACACCAAAAGTGAAAATCAAACCGCAACTAATCAACTCAATATCGATTGGTTGTTTGCCGAAGCCACTACTACCCGAAGTAATCCTCTGATCAATTTTCAATTTACACATCAACTGAGCCAACTTAGCTTGATTTTCAAAAATAAAGATGAGAGTAAACCCGAAAATGTTTCTTACACTTTAAAAGGATTTATCACAAAGGGATTCTTCAACACCTCAAATGGCACAACCTCTTTAGGAACAGAAAGCGAAGATGTAAGTGTACTAGTGAATGACAATACATCAATAACTTCGACATTAATTTTATTACCTCAAGAAGTAGTACAAACTACAATAGAAGTGGTAGCCGATGGGGTTTTTTATGAGAAAACAATAGATAATATAACATTAGAAAGCAATAGAAGACACCTATACACGGTTACTCTGGGAGGAGAAGGAGAAAATCCTAGTATTACCATCACAGAAAGTGGCATCACAGATTGGCAACCTGGTAATGGAGAAAATATTAACTCTACAACTGATGCTCCTGAAACAGATACCGCTTTTGATTCTTCCTATTGGAATAACTCAGGTGAGACACAAGATATAAAATCGCAATCAACCGAAAAATAAAAATAAGGAAATATTTTCCCTCATTTCTAATAAATATAAAAAACAAGAAGATATGAAACGAAATATATTTGTATATACAATAGCACTCGCATGCTCTTTACTTATAGCGGCATGTTCACAAGACGAGAACATTACTCTTTCAAACAATGATAAAAATAAGATTCTAATTAATATCACAGATAAAGCTATATATAATAGTAGCAAAACCCGTGCAACAACAGATGAAACATATAAAACAACATTCGAAAACGAAGATCAGATAGGTTTGTTCGCCGTTAAAAATGGAGAAATTGCAGGCTCAATTAATAATGTATGCCTAATTTACAACAAGACTCACGATGTATGGATACCTGCAAATGGCTCTTTATTTTATAGCAGCGAACTGGAAGGAGCCACTTATTATGCATATTATCCTTATAAAGAGGAAGTTAGCAATTCTTTTAAAGCATCCATTGAAAACCCTTTTGCAGAAATCATAAGTAACTGGAAGATAGGTGCTAATATGAGTGGAAGTGAATATACCCAATATGACTTGATGACAGGCTCTGCAGAAGCTGAACTATCCGGTAAGAATTACTCACTCAATCTAACATTAGAACATCAAATGGCAATGGTAGTTATTCAGTTACCGTCCACCACATATGAATTTACAAACCAAGGAACAACAATAGCTCCATACAACATTCCTGCTGCTAATCCAACATTCAAGCTAACCAAAGGAGAAAGTGAGAATATAGAAGTGCAACCATATTATGAACCAAGCACAGATAAATATCGCTTATTGATAAACCCTACAACTACTTATAAAATAAATGGCACTTTCATTTCAAGCGAGAACAAGCAGTACGAAATCGCAATTACAGGAATAGAAAAAGGAACATACGCACCATACACTGTTGATGGTGGAACAAAGAAAATACAGCACGAACTGAAGATTGGAGATTTCTATTGTGCAGATGGCACTTTAATTAAAGCAGATCAAGATTTAGAATCAGAAGATAAAACCAAAATCATTGGGGTCATTTATCAAATAGGGACCACTGAAGCTATAAGAAAAGACTATCCTGAATGTACGCACGCACTGGTATACGCATTAAAACGTAACGAAGGAACCGGACAAAGATGGGGAACCGTATCCAGTGTTAGCAATAAGACATGGTATACAGACATTCTTCCTGCACCAGTCGGTACAAGTTCAGTCAACGGGCAAAAAATTCCAAATGAAGAAGAGTTTTCAAATACTGGCTACCAAGATACCAAAGCATGGTTAAATTCAGACATCGCTGTTGTTGGAGCAGATATCAACTCTGTTGTAAAAGAGAAACTTTCCAGCTATTCAGTCCAGGCTCCATCATTCACGACCGGTTGGTATGTTCCATCAGTCAAAGAGCTACTTATCATACAAGAGCAAAATACCACTATCTCAAGCAGCTTAACCAAAGCCGATGGAGAAACGCTATGGCAGGATTCTTCATGGGAGCGATTAACTTCCGGAAGTGGTTATTGGACATCCACACTACGTAGTGAGTCAACAATATGGGTATATACCGGACTTAATGAGGAAGGACATCGAGAAAAGAATTATCTTGCCCTCAATCTAAAAACAAATTCATACTACCGCTTCGCACTAGCATTTTAACACTTAAAATATCAAGAATAGCATTATGAAAAAGATTATTTTAATTATCTCATTAATCACCCTTAGTCTGACAGGCAATGCACAGATTATCAAAAACAATCTCCTTGATGGATATAAAACCGGAGACAAGTTAGAGAAATCGGCATATATTGAGCCTAAAGCAATGATTCAAGAAAATACTTGGTGTGCTGCCTATACTAAAGATCCCAAAGCAGCAACAACATCAAGTCCCATAATTGGAAAAGAACTAAGTTACCCCGAATATCAGGAAGGTGGTCCATCCATACAATTCGGATTTGAGGATGGGATAAAAGGGACACGTTCCAGTGTGTATTCTATGACATCATCCGGCAAAACATACCGGCAAGGTAGTTATTACCTTGCTTGCCTTGTCAACTTCTCAAAATTAGGAACTAAAAAACCTAGTGAATTTTTAGCATTAATCGCTAACCATGTAGGCGGTAGTGCACGCGGAAACATATATGCACATCGTAATGAAAATGGCAAGTTAAAATTCACAGTTGGACTAGGTAAGAATCGTACGGAAGCTCCCAATGAATACGATTTCAAGAAAACCCATTTACTCGTATTAAAAGTAGACTACACTAATAATCGAGTAGAATTATTCGTAAATCCGTCTTTAAAAGGAGAAGAGGCCCAATCTGATGCCATGGCTAAAGGAGAAGAAGGTGCATTAAAAGCAGGATTAAAAGCAATATCTATCAGAAATAACCACACATATCAAGGAAATATTGGAAATATTCGTTTCGCCGGCCGCTGGACCGATATTACTACTAAATAATACATAATAAGTAGTTAAGTAGTTATTCATAATTATTTCACATATGTCGAAATTGCATTATCTTTGTCT
>DXOJ01000443.1 GCA_019412865.1 Bacteroides sp.
AGCGTCAGATGTGTATAAGAGACAGTTTCTCGCCTTCCTATTCTACTTCCAATCGGGTAGATGCTTCCGGATCTAATGGTATTGTGCAATCGGCATTGATGATGCCTCCGGTATGGCCGGTGTATAATGCGGATGGCAGCTATAATTATCAGGGAAACGGCTATTGGAGAATTGGAAATGACTATCAGCATAATGCCGTATTGAACCCGGTAGCTATGGCAAACTTACAATCGGATGTCGTAGACCGTATGGCGATTGTCGGAAAAGTTTTTGCTGAATTGGAATTGTATAAAGGGCTTACCTATAACATTTCTTTTGGTGGCGATTATTACGGTTCGCATAATGACCAATATCGTTCTTCGGAACTTCCTTTATTGGGACAGAAGTATTATGATGTAAAGTCAAATCCGACAGCCTACAGTTCATCAGGTTTTTATTTCAACTGGTTGGTGGAGAATAAAATCAATTATAACACAACGATTAAGGATGCTCATTTTATCAATGTGGTCTTAGTACAGTCGGCTCAAAAAGAGACATATAAAGGAGATAATGTGACGGCAACCGATTTCCCGAACGACTATATACAAACAATTTCCGGAGGTACGGTGACGAAAGGTGCATCTGATAAAACCCAATGGACGATTGCTTCTTATCTGGCACGTATGCAGTACAGTTATAAAGGTAAATATATGGCTTCGGCAGCTATTCGTGCAGACGGTTCTTCCCGTTTTGGAAAGAACAATCGGTGGGGATATTTTCCTTCAGCTTCTTTGGCGTGGAGAATAAGCGGAGAAGACTTCTTTACGAAGGCTAGGTATCTGTCGTTTGTTGATGATTTGAAGTTAAGAGCGAGTTATGGAGTGACCGGTAACTTCCAGATTGGCAATTATGATCATTTGTCTCTGATGGCTTTGGATAATTATGTGCTTGGTACAGGAAACGGACAATTAGTGAATGGTTACAAGCCAAGTACCATAAAGAATGAAGATTTGAGTTGGGAAAAGAATGCGATGGTGAATGTGGGCATCGATTTACAGATGTTCAAAGGATTGCTGGGACTGACTGTGGATTATTATAATACCAATACCTCTAATATGTTATTGAATGTACCGGTTCCCCACCTGACCGGATATAGCACTGCATTGATGAATATCGGTAAAGTGAATAATAGGGGATGGGAAGTTGCCTTGACCTCACAGAAGAATATAACTAAAGATTTCGGTTATTCGTTCAATGCCAATTATGCCACTAATACGAACGAAGTGAAGGCACTCGGTCCGGGTAATGCTCCTATCATATCTACCGGTAGCGTAGATCATGCTTATTACATAACGAAAGTCGGTGAACCTATCGGATGTTATTATCTGTTGGTGCAGGATGGAATTTTCTCCAATGAAGAAGAATTAAAGAAGTATCCTCATTTTAGCAATACCCAGCCGGGAGATTTCCGCTTTGTGGATGTCGACGGGGATGGAGTGATGGACTTGGATAAAGACCGTACGATCGTAGGTAACTATATGCCCGATTTTACTTATGGGTTTGGTGGTAAAGTCTGGTTTAAGGGATTTGACCTTGATTTTAATTTTCAAGGAGTATATGGTAATGAGATTCTGAATCTGAATCGTCGTTACATTGATAATCTGGAAGGTAATACCAATGGTACCACTATAGCCTTGAACCGTTGGAAAAGTCCGGAAGATCCGGGAAACGGTCAGGTGAACCGCGCCAATCGTAAGTCAAAGGGGTATAATGGCCGTACTTCAACCTGGCATCTGGAAGATGGTTCTTATCTGCGATTGCAGAATGTGACGCTAGGATATACCTTGCCGAAGAACCTGACTCAACGCTTTTTCGTGGAAAAATTGAGAGTTTACGTTTCAGGACAAAACTTGTGGACTTCGACTGGCTATAGCGGATATAATCCGGAAGTAAATGCACGTCCGAGTAATTCTCTTTCACCGGGTGAGGATTATGGAACTTATCCATTGGCTAAAACATTCTTGTTTGGGCTGAACATAACACTTTAATCATCCTTTAAAATACACGTTATATGAAAAAATATAAACTAATACTACTCCTATCAACTGCCTTGTTATCAGTTGCTTGTGCAGATAGTTTCTTCGATTTGGAACCGAGTAGCAGTGTGCCTACCGACAAGGTATATAAGACAGCGGAAGATTTTAATGTAGCCGTGATAGGATGTTACTCCAAATTGCAGACACAAGTTTCCTATTTTACAGAGTGTTGCGAATATCGGAGTGATAATCTGACATTGAGTGCGCCCACCGCCGGAACTCAAGACCGTTATGATATCGATCAGTTTGCAGATAAAGCCTCTAACGGAATTCTGGAAGATGCTTGGGCGAACTTTAATAATGGAGTCTATCGTTGCAATCTTGTATTAGATAGAATTGATGAGGCCAACTTCGATGCGACTCTGAAAAAACAATATAAAGGCGAAGCTCTTTTCATCCGTGCCCTTACTTATTTTAATATGTATCGTTTGTGGGGAGGGATACCGATGACTAATAAGGTGGTGACAGTGGCAGAAGCTCTTAAAATCGGGCGCAGTTCCGATCAACAGGTTTATGATTTTCTTGTCGGTGATTTGAATCAGGTTATTAATGAAAATATGTTGCCGTCTTCTTATACAAGTGCCGATATGGGACGTGTGACTTCCGGTGCTGCAATGGCGTTGCTCGGCAAGATTTACCTGACTTTCCATAAATGGACGGAAGCCCGCAATGTGCTATCCCAACTAGTGGGTCGGTATTCTTTAATGACTACCCCCGAACAGGTGTTTGACGTGAACAATAAAATGAATGATGAGATTATTTTTGCTGTTCGCTTTAATAAAGATGTCGAAGGAGAAGGACATGGATATTGGTTCTCTATTATTAACCTGACTGATGATACCAATCAGACAAAGTCTCTGAAAGAGTGTTACAAAGAGGGAGATAAGCGCAAAGATCTGATTACCTATGTAAAGGTGGAAGATAAAGTATGCGTGATGAATAAATTTAAAGATGTCAAAAGTGCGACCTATAATACGGTCGGTAATGACCAGATTATTCTCCGTTATGCCGATGTGTTGTTGATGTACGCCGAAGCTTTGAATGAAATCAGTTATAGTAATTTGCAGAATTCAGAAGCTATGGTTGCTTTGAATGCCGTACATACCCGTGCCGGATTGTCTCCGCTTCAGATAACAGAGCTTCCCGATCAGGATAGTTTCCGTAAAGCGATTATGTTGGAACGTCAACAGGAGTTTCCTTATGAGGGACAGCGTTGGTTCGATTTGGTACGTATGGGAGGTGCTAAGGAGGCTATGAAAGCAGAAGGACATATTATTCAGGACTACCAATTCCTGTATCCTATTCCAAAAACGGAGTTGGAAAGAATAAACAACACAGAACTGTTGTGGCAGAATACGGGATATTAATAGGATTAAACTAAAAGAAATCAAACGATGAAAAAAATACTATATAGCTTGTTGTTTATTTTCACGGTAGTCTTTACTGCTTGTGAAGAAGATCTGCCAAAGGCAAGTTTCGGTTTATATGAACTGAAGTCACTAACGGCAACAGCCGGAGATATGAATGTGACTCTTTCCTGGGAAGCATACGAGAATGCCCGTCCGAATGAATATTTGATTCTTTGGACTTCCGGATCATCAGAAGCGGAAGGAGGCGAGATGACTGTGGATGCAAAAACAATGACTGCCACTATCAATAATCTGGTGAATGATGTTGCTTACACTTTTTCTGTGCAACCTCGTTATGCAGGAGGATTGGCCAGTAAAACTACTGCTGCCTGTACACCGAAGAATGCAAGATATCCGATTTCTGATCTGACGGCAGCAGCCGGCAATGAAAGAGTGCGTTTGAGATGGACGAAACCTGCAAGTGAACGTTTCACTCGCTATCTGGTTACCGTGAATCCCGGTAATCAGATTATCAATCTGGATGATACTTCATTGGAGGAATACATCGTTGATGGTTTGACTAATGATCAGGAATATACATTCAATGTAGTCTGTGTTTATCCTACAGGCAATTCTATTGCGGTGGAAACTTCTGCTACTCCCGGATTGATCTATCCTATTCTTGCTAGTACGGAACTGGTTGTGTGGGAACCTTCTACCTTTGCTTATAACGATATGTATTTCATGGCTGGTGAAGTGAAATCGGTAAGTTGGGATTTTGGTGATGGTACGACATCAGGAGAAAACAATCCGGTACATGCTTTTGCTACTACCGGTACTTATACAGTGGCCGTAACGGTGACTTATGTTAATAATACCACCGAGTCGGGCAGTCTGACTGTCACGGTCGGCAATTATAAATGGAATTCTGTCGATTTGAACTTCGGTGGGCTTACCGGATATGTAAAGACTTCCAATCCGGTGTTCTCTCCGGATGGAAAAACAATGTATATCCCGACATCTACTCCTGCAGGTCATTTGTTTGCTATTGATGTAGTGAGCGGTGAATTTAAGTGGGTGTTTGCTATCAGTCAGATAACCTATGGTGGAGGTGCGTTGGTGGCTCCTGATGGTACAATCTATCAGTGTGTAAGAAATGCCGCTATTAATAATGTATATGCTATTAATCCGAACGGAACTCAAAAGTGGGCAGTAAAATTGGATGCTGCGATAGGAGCTTTCCCTGCATTGTCGGCCGATGGTGTTCTTTACTGTCTCACCAATAAGAGTACGTTGTATGCGCTGGATGCATCCAGTGGTGCTATTAAATGGCAACAATCGCTTGACGGAGCAACCGGTAGTGCTGTGGCTATTGATAAAGCCGGAAATGTTTATGCAGGTACAAGTGCAGCCATTTATTCTTTTAAATCGAATAAAGAGCAGAATTGGAAATTGGAAGAAGTGAATGTGACAGAACAGGCTACGTTTGCTTTGAAGGATCAGGTACTTTATGCGACTTTGAAAAACGGAGGACTCGTTGCTGTTGATATGACAAACGGAACAAAGAAATGGACGTATCCGACTACAAAAGGAGATGCTTATTTCCCGATTGCTGATAAAAATGGCAATGTCTATTTTACTGAAAAAGGATCGCAGACTGTTCATGCAGTAAATGCCAGCGGATCTAAAATCTGGGAGAAAAATGTGGGTAACAATTTGAACTACAGTGGAGGTGCTTTGAGTACGGATGGTATTCTTTATATAGGTACCCAATCGAATAACAAAGTGCTGGGACTTGACATCACTAATGGAAACATTGTTTTTGAAGAGACTGTGGGACAACAGGTCATGGCAGCTGTTAGCATTGGCCCGGACAGACGGCTTTATTGCGGAACGATCGGATCTAATAATATCGGTTCGATAAAGGCTTTTGCTGTCAATAAGACATTAGCAACAGACTCCTGGAGTATTCGTGGTGGTGATATTCAAGGTACAAACCGTCAAAAGTAAGCGATAATGAGAGTTTCTGTTTTTATCTTATTTATGGCGATGACAATGGGGTTATATGCACAGAAATATAAAGTAGGTACGACTACAGCTTTGTGGAAAGTACCTGCTTCCACAGACTTTTCTCAAGCCCGGTCTGTGGGGGTGGAGTATGTGGAAGTAGCATTTAACCAGTGTTATAGAGGAGTTCCGGCAGGTGAAGTCATCCCTCGTATCCGGGATATGAAAGCAAAAATTGATAGTGCCGGTATCAAGGTCTGGTCTATACATCTTCCTTTCTCACGCACGTTGGACATATCGGTGCTGGATGAAAAGAAAAGGAAAGAAAATGTAGATTTTATGGCGGAGATGATTGGACAGTGTGCTCAATTTCAGCCGAAATGTTTGGTATTGCATCCTAGTTCTGAGCCTATTACTGACAGTATTCGGGCACAAAGAATAACTAACGCTTCCAAGTCTATCGCTTATCTGAAAAAATATGCGGATCAAATAGGAGCACAGTTGTGCATCGAAAATCTGCCGAGAACTTGCCTGGGTAATACTCCTGAAGAGCTTTTGGAGATAATCAAAGATATTCCGGGTGTGAAGGTTTGTTTTGATACCAATCATTATACTAAAGGGACGACAGGGCATTTTGTAGAAACTGTTGGTGAGCGTATAGGTACTATACACGCTTCGGACTTTGACTTTGTCAACGAGTGTCATTGGCTTCCTACACAAGGTGACATTCAATGGGGAAAGTTAATGCATGCACTCGAAGGAATCGGCTATGAAGGGGTTTTCATGTATGAAGCTACCAAAGACCATGAAAACGACAATACGCGTCCGACACCGGAACGGGTGGTTGAGACTTTCAATAAAATAATTAATGACTATAAAAATCAGAAATAAGATGGATATAATAAGAAAAATACAATATTTACTGTTTTGTCTTTTGGTAATAGGTTTTGTTGCTTGTGATGATGATGACAACAACTGTACCGGTGTGTCACGAGGGCATTATAACATGATGCTATTGGCTGGTATCATGGAAA
>DXOJ01000444.1 GCA_019412865.1 Bacteroides sp.
ATTCTGCAGATAGACGATTTGAAATAAGAAAGGAGAATGACTTTATGCTTAGCAAGTATAAATTAAACCAGCTTTACTTCAAAGATACACAATTCGCTAACTTGATGACAAGGCGGATTTTTAACGTGTTATTAATCGCTAATCCTTACGATGCTTTCATGTTGGAGGATGACGGGCGCATTGATGAGAAGATTTTCAATGAATACACTTCTTTGTCTCTGCGCTATCCACCTCGTTTCTCGCAGGTATCTACGGAGGAGGAAGCACTGTCACAGTTGGAAAATATGTCGTTCGACCTGGTGATTTGTATGCCGAGTACGGGGGATAATGACAGTTTCGATATCGGCCGTCACATCAAAGAGAAATACGAGCATATTCCTATCGTCATACTGACTCCTTTTAGCCATGGTATTACCAAACGGATTATCAATGAAGATTTGAGTGCGTTTGAATATGTGTTCTGCTGGTTGGGTAATACTGACTTGTTGGTGTCTATCATCAAGTTGATAGAGGACAAAATGAATCTGGAACACGATGTGCAGGAGGTCGGTGTGCAGTTGATTCTTTTGGTGGAGGATGGTATTCGTTTCTATTCTTCCATTTTGCCGAATCTGTATAAATTCGTGTTGAAGCAGAGTCAGGAATTCTCTACCGAAGCTTTGAATGCGCACCAGCGTACGCTCCGTATGCGCGGCCGTCCTAAAATAGTATTGGCGCGTACGTATCAGGAGGCAATGGAAATTTATCATAAGTATCAGAATAATATATTAGGAGTAATCACTGATGTTCGTTTTCCGAAAGTGGAGCGGGGGGAGAAAGATGGTCTGGCAGGTATCAAGCTGTGTGCCGAGATACGTAAAAATGATCCGTTTGTTCCGTTGATTATCCAGTCCTCCGAGTCGGAAAATGCGTCTTATGCAGCCAAGTACGGTGCCAGCTTCATTGATAAGAATTCGAAAAAGATGGACGTTGATTTGCGTCGTATCGTTTCCGATGATTTTGGCTTTGGTGATTTTATCTTCCGTAATCCCAACACCGGAGAGGAGATTGCCCGTGTCCGGAATTTGAAGGAGTTGCAAAACATTCTTTTTGCCGTACCTGCGGAGTCTTTTTTATATCATATCAGCCGCAATCACGTGTCGCGCTGGTTCTATTCACGTGCCATGTTCCCGGTAGCCGAATTCCTGAAACCGATTACCTGGAATAGTCTTCAGGATGTGGATGCTCACCGTAAAATCATCTTTGAAGCCATCGTGAAGTATCGTAAGATGAAGAATCAGGGAGTTGTGGCAGTCTTTAAGCGCGACCGCTTCGACCGTTATTCTAACTTTGCCCGTATCGGGGAGGGCTCTTTGGGCGGAAAGGGGCGTGGACTGGCATTTATAGATAATATGGTGAAACGCCATCCGGAGTTTGACGAATTTGAAAATGCACGTATCGCTATTCCTAAAACGGTGGTGCTTTGCACGGATGTCTTTGATGAGTTCATGGACACCAACAATCTGTATCAGATAGCACTGTCGGATGCGGACGACGATACGATATTGCGCTATTTCTTGAAAGCGAAGTTGCCCGATAGTCTGGTCGAAGATTTTTTCACTTTCTTTGATGTAGTGAAGTCTCCGATTGCCATTCGTTCTTCTTCCTTGTTGGAAGATTCCCATTATCAGCCGTTTGCCGGAATCTATAACACCTATATGATTCCTTATCTGGACGACCGCTATGAGATGTTGCGTATGCTTTCCGATGCCATCAAAGGAGTGTATGCTTCGGTCTATTTCCGGGATAGCAAAGCCTATATGCAAGCCACATCGAATGTCATCGATCAGGAAAAAATGGCTGTTATCTTACAGGAGGTAGTTGGAAATCAATATGGCGACCGCTATTATCCTTCCATGTCCGGTGTGGCACGTTCGCTCAATTATTATCCGCTAGGCGATGAAAAAGCGGAAGAAGGAACGGTCAATCTGGCTTTGGGATTGGGAAAATATATTGTTGACGGTGGCATGACGCTTCGTTTTTCTCCTTATCATCCCAACCAAGTGTTGCAAACCAGCGAAATAGAAATCGCCTTGAAAGAGACGCAGACTCGCTTTTACGCGTTGGATATGAAGAATGTCGGGAACGACTTCTCTATTGACGACGGTTTCAACTTGCTGAAACTTCATGTGAAAGAGGCGGAAAACGACGGAGCATTGCAATACATCGCTTCCACTTACGACCCTTACGACCAGATTATACGGGACGGACTTTATCCCGGAGGACGCAAGGTGATTACTTTTGCCAACATTCTGCAACATGATGTTTTCCCTTTGGCACGTATTCTGCAATTGGTCTTGAGGTACGGAGAGCAGGAGATGCGTCGTCCGGTAGAGATAGAGTTTGCCGCCACTTTAAGTAGGGAGCAGGACAAGACCGGCACTTTCTATCTGTTGCAGATCCGTCCTATCGTAGACAGTAAGGAAATGCTGGACGAGGATTTGAACGAGATACCGGATAAAGATGTGATTCTCCGTTCGTATAATTCGCTGGGGCATGGTATCATGAATGAAATTTATGATATTGTCTATGTAAAGACAGACGGTTACAGTGCTTCCAACAATCAAACTATTGCTTGGGAAATAGAGAAGATGAACCAGCAATTCCAGAATGAAGGAAAGAATTATGTACTTGTTGGTCCGGGACGTTGGGGGAGTAGTGACACGTGGCTGGGTATTCCGGTGAAGTGGCCGCACATTTCCGCTGCCCGTGTGATTGTGGAAGCCGGATTGACGAACTATCGGGTCGACCCCAGCCAAGGTACTCACTTTTTCCAAAACTTGACTTCTTTCGGAGTGGGCTATTTCACTATCAACGCCTTTATGAACGACGGAGTGTATGATCAGGAATTTCTCAATGCCAAACCGGCGGTGGAGGAAACCAAATTCTTGCGTCATGTCCGTTTTGAACAGCCTGTGGTGGTGAAGATGGACGGGAAGAAGAAGTTGGGAGTGGTGTTGCTGCCGGAACGCTAGTACGTTTCATCTTTTATCTCTGTACTCCAATGGACTCATTCCGGTGTACCGTTTGAAGTATTTGCCGAAGAAAGACATGTTGGAGAAGTTTAAAGAGTCAGAAATGGCTTGTATGGAGAGGTCGGTCAGTTTCAGTTGCGACTTGGCATTCATAATCACCATGTAGGAGATAATGTCTACGCAGGTGTGCTCTGTGACTTGTTTCACCACTGTGCAGAGATAGGTGTGCGTGATGCCGAGCTTCTCGGCATACCACGCCACGTTTCTTGTCTGGGCATAGTGATGGAAAACCAGCATGACGAAGTTCCGACAGATTTGCTCGCTTTTGGAGATGGAAGTCTTGGTGATTTCCCTGTCTTTGTAGAGCAAGGTCAGGCAAGTGTGTGCATCTTTGTAAATGTTGGGTGTGACTTCCTTCCTCATTTTCTCATCCATGAAACGATATACCTTTATTAAAAAGAGGAAATATTCTTCCAGCATCTTTGATGCTGCGGGCTTTAGTGTCAGTTTGGGGTGCATCAATGACTGATACAGCACCTCCGGCATGATATGGTATTGATTGTTATGCTCCAGATACTCTTGCGAGAATCCGAGTATATACATTTTTAGATTACCTTCTATTTGGTGTATTTGAATGATGCTTCCGGGACTAAGCATTACCAACTCGTTGGCGTTTACCTGTATCTTGTTGATGTTGACGGATGCGCTGATTTCGCCTTCCATGCAAAATGCCAGCATTTCGCATTTCAACCGCACGGGATAATCAGTGTACAGGCGGAGTAGTTCGGGCTTGAGGTCTGTTCCCACCACCCATTCTTCCGGTAAGTCAATCTTGGGTATTTCCTTTTCCATGAACATTTGGTTTTGATGCCACAAATATAGTCATTTTTTAAATAGACTAAATATACAAGCCTTCCTTTTTTGTATACCCTTAATTAAATGCGCTTTTCTTCGACATAACGAAAAGATAGATTGAAAATAGGACAAAAAAAATAGAAATAGACCTTGTTTGCAATATGGGGAATACGCTATCTTTGCGCCGAAATTATAAATAGATTAAAAGAGTATGAAACAAAGCATGAGAATGTTTTTAGTAAGTTGCATGATTGGGATGGCTTGTGCCGTTACCTCATGTTCTTCGGAAGAGAGTGAAAGTGCTGTCACGGCAGGAAAAGGGACTGTGCGTCTCGGAATGACCGCCGGAGTAGATTTTGGAGTAGCTCATACACGTGCAGTTGATTTGGCGGAATACCAAAACAAAAACAATTACACAGTGCAAATAGTGAAGAGTGGCGCGACGACTCCGGTCAAGGAGTTCACCTATGCTAATATGCCGTCGATGCCTTTGGAACTGGACAACGGTTCGTACACGTTGAAGGCGTTTTATGGTACGGAAAAGACTTCTTCCAGAAATGGATTTCGGGTGGAAGGCTCTACTACGTTTTCCGTACAAAGCAATGAACAGGCTGTGTCTGTGACTTGTGCTCCTACTTGTGCCAAAGCAGCCGTAGTCTTTGACGATAAGATGGCTACTTATTTCAGTGACTATTCGGTGGTGTTTGAAACGGTGGCATTGGCTGATATAGGGACAAATGTTGTTTGGAAAAAGGCGGATACCGAACCTTGGTACTTGTTGGTGAACAAAGCCGGTGAAGTGGTGAAAGCTACCATTCACTTCACGAGAAAAGCTGAATATGGAACTGTAGCTTCTGCAACCGTGGAGAAAACCTATACGCTGGCTCCGAACAAGGCTTGGACATTGAAGATTGCTCCGAGCTATGAGTCCGGTAAGTTGGGAATCGGTGTGATAATCGACGAGAGCACCAATGATCATGAAGTGGAGATTACCGTTCCATCAGAGTGGATTTAATTTAGAAAAGAATGTTGATTAAAGAAAAAGGAATAATCATGAGACTATTTAATATTATAGCTTTAAGTACGGTTACTGTTTTAGGACTGACCTCTTGCGGGATGGAAGACGATAACAGTAGCAGTCAGAAGATGGGAACTTTGGAAGTGGGGGTTGCTGTGAAACAACCGGCTTCTCAAACAATGACTCGTGCAAGTGTAAGCACAAGTGATTTCCCCGTTTCGATTGTTGGAAAAGAAGGAACGGCTACAGAAAGCATCGCAAAAGAGTATGCCACAGCTTCCGTAGTGCCTGCCGAAATTCCATTGGCAGTGGGTACGTACACCGCTTCTTCGCATACTCCGGGTGAGATGGCAAAGAAGATGACCGCTCCTTATTATGCGGGAAGTGCAGACCTTACGGTGACCGCAGGTGTGACTACGCAAACAACGGTGACTTGCAAGATGCAGAACAGCCGTATCCAACTGAATTACAGCGCAGACTTTTTATCCACTTTCTCTGCTTGGACAATCACGGTGGATGATGGCTCTGAAGCGGTGCTGTCATACGACCAGACTGATACGAACCCCGCTGCCGTTTATTGGGCGTTTGGCGACAATGTGGCTTCTGTGACCGTAAACTTCAGAGGAACTACTGCCAAGGGAACGGTAAGCGATAGCCGTACCTTTACAAAATCGCAAGCTACGGAACATTATGATGATGATTCCGAATTCTTTACCGGTGGTGAGGCTTTGATTATCAAAATGAAGCCATCTGTTTCTACTTCAGGAGAGGTGACAGGCATCGATGTGAATCTGAATATTATCTTCGAAGACCATACGGACGAAGTGGAAATCCCTGTCAATTGGGACAAGCCGATTACCGTTGCCGAACCTAACGGAACAAGCTACCTGACAAACGGTGTCTCTTTCACTGCCAATGGTGCAGCTCCTTCTGATGTGGCTCTTGCCATGAAAGTGCCTGCCGGCATCCAGAATTTGTATTTGCAGATTGAATCCAACAATTCATCTTTTGCCACTATAGCCAGTGGAATGGGTTTGGTTGCAGGTAACGGTCTCGACCTTACTTCGGCTGCTGCAAGCACTGTTCTTGGTTCTTATCTCACTTTGCCTACGACCGGTGCTACGGAATATACGCTGACATTGACCAATCTCTTGAATTTGCTGAAAACATATACAGGGATACACAAGTTCAACCTGAAAGTGGTAGATGCTAAGAGTAATGAATATAGTGCGACGTTGACGGTGACGGTGAAAGAAGAGGGAGCTGCTGCGGGAGGTCCCACATTGGAATTGCCTACAGATGTTTCTTATGGTTCGAATGGAACGGGTATGCCCGCAAGTGCTGACGCTTTGATTGCGGCAGCTGATGGATTGGAAAGCATTGTAGTGAAAATTAAAGCCGGTAATGCTGCATTTGATGCAATATTGGCAGAATTGAAAATGGATGACCAAAGTTTCATTACTGGGGTTAATTTGGTTGATAATACTCAATTTAATGATTTATTGGTTTCTGTAGATGCTAGCTTGTCTGCTCCACATGATGGAGATACACAGTACACTTTCCCGATAGGCGTATTCTTCACATTCTTGAATATGACCGGAGCAACAGATGCCGGAAAGGCGCATGAATTTAGTATTGTTGTGACGGACAAGAACGGAAAAACAGCGACAGGTACCTATAAAGTAACAATAACACAAGAGTAAGAGAAATGAAAAAAATATATTCTATATTGTCTATCTTATTGCTTTCTTTCATTGTATGGTCTTGCCAAAATGAAGAAACGGTTAGTGATAAGGGGTATTTGCGTGTAAACGTGGGTACATTGGTGTCCGTAAATCCTCAAAATACAAGAATTGCGGCAGGTTATAATCCCAAGCAAATAGCATTGGAAATATTGGATAGTTCCAATAAAGTAGTGAAGAGCGTAGCCGATTGGACGGATTTGGAAGGTGTTCAGTTGGAATTGGAAGCCGGAACTTACACAATCAACGCTTCTTCCAATGGTTTTGACGGTTCGGAATCGGGCATTGATATTCCTTATTATGCCGGTTCTGCACAGGTGGCTGTTCAAACAGGAAAAGAGGTAACGGCTACCGTTACTTGTACGCTGGCTAACGTGAAGGTGACAGTCAATTTTGATGAGTCATTCGTCAAGGCTTTCCAATCTGCTGCGGCAACTGTTGCTTCTAAAGTGTCGGGAGTCAATCCGTTGAATTTTGTGATGGGAACAGCAAGCGGTTCTGCTTATTTTCCGGTAGGAGATTTGACAGCCACTATCGCTGTGACGAATAAAGCAGGCATTCAACATTCGCAAACGAATGAAATCACTAATGTGAAAGCTCGTGACCATTATATCTTAAACTACAAGGTGGCATCTTCCGGCAACGGTAGTGTGAATGTGGTAGTAGACGGCACGGAGAAGACCTATACTTATACGTTTGAAGTACCAACCAAATCTACTACTAAATTGCAGGTGAACGCAGCCAATGCTTGGAGTCGTTTCGCTTCTTTGGAAGGAGAAGTCGTTTCATCTGCATCTACTTTGGATGATGCGAACATGACATTTGAATATAAAGCTAGCGATGCGACTGCATGGACTTCTTTGGCTCCGACTAAAGACGGTAACTTGTTTAAGGCGACATTGAAAGGACTGGAACCGAATAAGACCTATTCTTATCGTTTGAAATATAGTGATGGCGCGGAAGAATATATGAGTGACGCAGTGTCATTCACAACTGAAGGTGTAACTGCATTGGTCAATGGAAATCTAGATGGCTGGTATAAATCCGGTAAAACTTGGTATGCTGCATCTCAAGATTATTTCACTACGAATGGTGGCTCTTTTTGGGATTCAAGTAACCCGGGTACTACTACGGGGGCAGGTGCGCTTGTAAATGTGAATCCTACACAAGGTAACTCCGCTACCGTACATACGATGGGTGGACAATCTGCTGAATTGAAATCTCAATATGCTTCTGCATTTGGAATTGGAAAGTTTGCGGCTGCAAGTTTGTATGCAGGAAAATTTAATAGCTTGGTAGGTACCAATGGAGCTAAAATTGATTTTGGTCAACCTTTCACTTCTCGTCCTACTCAGCTCCATGGATTCTTCCAATATACAGCTGGAGTAATAGATTATAAGGGGGATAGTACGCCGGCTGATTTGGGCATCGTAAAAGATAAGACTTTGGATCAATGTGCTGTCTACATCGCTTTGACTACTAAAGCTTATCAAGTAAACAATACTGATTTGAGCACCTTTATCGACTTCAACAACGATCCGGGCATTGTGGCTTACGGTGAACTTCCGGCATCCGACTGTGTTTCTACCAATGGTGCATGGAAAGAATTTGCGATTGACTTGAAATATCATAGCTTGACTACCAAGCCGACTCATATCATCGTGGTATGTTCTTCCAGCAAATATGGAGACTACTTTACAGGTAGCACCAATAGCGTGATGTATGTGGACGACTTAGAGCTGATTTATGGTGACAGCCCTGTTACAAAATAACATATCAACTCAATTATAAACATTTAACCGAAGGAGGGTTTGCTTTGAAAATCCTCCTCCGGTTATACTTATTTTAGGATATGAAAATAAAAATCGTATTATGTCTGTTGCTTTTGTTTTCCGGTGTTTCGTCCATGGAGGCAGGCAGACCTCGGCGCATAGACAGGGAAGTTCAGAAGTTGGTATTTATTCCGAAAGGACAGTGGATGGCGGGAGGTACGGTCTCTTATTCCGAACACGATGAAAAGAATCTGAATTTCTTGGTGTTGAAAGACGTGGAAGGAATAGGGTATACGTTTAAAGTAAGCCTGTATGTGGGGTATTTCTTTAAAGACAATATCGCTGCCGGAGCGCGTTTCACCTACAACCGTACGTATCTCAATATGGACAACTTCGACTTGAACTTGGGAGAAGACCTCAATATCAGCTTGAAGAATATCTATTATTTGGAACATAAGTATGAAGCAACGGGTTTCCTGCGCACTTATATGTCGGTGGGGAAAAGCAAGATATTCGGTCTTTTCAATGAAGCGCGACTTACCTACGGATATAGTTCAGGCAAGAACTCGACAGGTTCCGGCACGGAATATGACGGCACTTACCAGACAGCCCACAACTTGCAGATTGGTATTGCTCCGGGACTGACGGCTTTCGTGTCCGACTGGGCAAGCGTGGAAGTGTCTGTGGGAGTGATGGGTTTCAACTTCAAGTGGCAAGACCAGCAGACCAATCAAGTGGAGAGCGGAAGCCGCCGAGTGTCTTCCGGTAAATTCAAGATTGATTTGTTTTCCATTAATATTGGTATGACATTCTATTTGTAATTCTGTATGATAAAGAAAATAGCCTATACTTTATTCTGCTTGCTGACTGTGGCAGCCTGCAAGATAGAAAACGATATACCTTACCCCACAGTAGAGGGAAGCATCCTTTCGATGGAGGTGGAAGGACAGTGTGCCGGAACGGGTGAGAACAGTGCATCTGCCACTATCAATGCAAACAAACGAACGGTGCAACTTTATGTCGACGATTCGGTGGACTTGACTAAGTTGCGCATCACGAAACTGACTGTCAGCAATGATGCGCAGCTTATTCCGGACAAAACGGTCTGTAATGCTGCCGACAAATTCCCTTCCGTAGGATTTGAATCTTTGGATGCGCTCGGCTCTTCGGTCGACACACAGGTGGATTTTTCCAAACCGGTGGCTTTCACATTGCGGACGTATCAGGATTACAATTGGACGGTGACTGTGACGCAGGTTATTTCCCGCACCATTACTTTGGAAAATCAAATAGGTAAAGCGGTGGTGGATGCGGTCAACAGGAATGTGGTCATCTACGTATCCAAAAGCCAGCCGTTGAATGCCATCAAAGTGACCTCTTTCCAGTTGGTAGGCGAACATGGAACGGTGGTTCCCGACCCTACAGCAAGTGATACTTACGACTTCTCGCAGCCTTGCGTTTTTTACGCTTCGTATGGGTGGGAGGAGTATAGTTATAAATGGACTGTCTATGTGTATCAGACCGATCAGCAAGTGACGACTTCTGCCGATGTGTTTCCGATGACCACCCGCGCCACTGTGGCGGGAGAGATACAGAGCGGGAAAACACCGCAGATAGAATATAAAAAACAATCGGAAAGCACATGGAGCACATTGGCTGCATCGGCTGTCAATGTCAGTGGAACAAGTTATAGAGCTTCATTGAGCGGTCTTTCGCCGGCTACCGCTTATCAACTTCGTGTGACGGTGGGCGGAACAACCGGGGATGTGCAGTCATTCACTACGGCTGCCGCTACGGCATTGTCCAACGGCAGTTTCGATGATTGGTATCAGGATGGCAAGCTTTGGAATCCTTGGGCTTCCGGCGGAACGTCCTTTTGGGACACCGGCAACAAGGGAGCGACGACCATCTCCACCAGCAATTCTGTGCCGACAGACGATACAAGCACCGGAAGCGGAAAAGCGGCTTTTCTGGAATCGAAGTATATCGTATTGAAGTTTGCGGCAGGCAACATCTTCTCGGGAGAATATATACGTACGGATGGAACGAATGGTGTGCTCAACTTCGGTCGTCCGTTCACGGCTTTCCCTTCTGCATTACGTATTCATTATAAATATACTTCGTCTACGATTGACAAGACGGACGACGATCATACCTATCTGAAAGGTCGTGCCGACTCTTGCCACATCTATATCGCCTTGACCGATTGGGACAAACCGCTTGAAATCCGTACACGCCCTTCCGAACGCCAATTGTTTGATAAGAACGATTCGCATGTCATTGCTTATGCGGAACTGATAAAGGGCGTTTCAAATGAAACCTATCAAACAGAAAACCTTTCTTTGGCTTATCGCTATGCAAACCGTACACCCAAATATATTTTGGTAGTGGCAACTGCCAGTAAGTATGGAGATTACTTTACCGGAGGTACGGGCAGTAAACTGTGGTTGGATGATTTTCAGTTGATTTATGAGTAATAAGAAGAGTATGATGGAAATGCTTGAGAGAATAAAGGGATGGAGGTGTTTGTTGTGTGCAGGTATCCTTGCATTGGGCAGTTGCAGCAATGAAGAATTGCTGACTGTCGGAAGCGGGATTCGGGTGTCCTTGGCGGATGAAGTCGAGGTCACAAGCCGTTCTACTCCGGCAGAGCTTGGCAAACCTCTGGTCACTCAATTTCGTTTGACTGTCACGAAGCAGGGACGGACGGATGCTGTCTATGACGGGGGATATACTTCCGAACTGATACAAGTGCCTGCCGGAACGTATGATTTGAAAGCTACTTTCGGAACCAATCCTGAATTGTCGCTCGACAGTCCTTATTATGAAGGATCGGCTGTTGCGGAAGTAACGGCTGATGCAGAAACGCAAACGTCCATCGCCTGTCAAGTAGGCAATGCGCTGGTGTCGGTGAAGTTCGGCAATCAAGATAAGTTTGATGCAATGTATAGCTTGTATGGCATCAAGGTGCAGGTCGGCGATTTGTATGTGCGGCTTTCCAATACCAACTCATCGCAGAGTGCCTATTTCCGTGCAGGCTCTTCACCGCAGTTGTCTTTCTACGGAACGTTGAAGGAAAGCGGGCAGGATGTGTCCATGATTATTGAGAACGAAAACCTTCCGAAGGTGTATGCCGCCCGCGACCATGCGATTCTGACACTCTCGGCAAAGCCGGTAACATCTGGTACTATCTTGACGGTAGATACGGTGGAAGTGGAGAAGGTGAGTGTCACGGAGACTATTCCGATGGAATGGCTGCCGAAACCGAAAGTGACGGGATTTGGAGGGAAGAGCACGCTCGAATATATCGAAACGGCTGATGCACCGACCGATGCTGTCGTCAGCTATACGACCTCTATGCCCGTGCAGGACGTAGAGATTACGCTCGACTTCAACGACACACGATACAACGGTTACAACAAGACTTATACGCTTTCTGCATTGACAGCCGAAGAGCGTACGGCATTGAGCGGCATCGGCATTTCATTGCCCACGCTCGACGGAGTTTCCACTTCCGGCACGCTCGACTTGAATGCTTTTGCAGGAAATCTGCTGACGGATAATGGGGCAGAGGTGGTAAATACGGTGAAAGTGCGTGTGAAAGCCAACAATCGTTGGAGCAGCGACGAAGGCGAAAGCTACACGATTCATGTGAAGAAGCCGGAGTTCTCGATAGCTGTGCAGCCGGGAAATATGTGGAGCAAAGAGTTCACGGCAGACGAGATAACTGTAACGTCCGGCAATGCGGAGAGGGTGAAGGTGAATTTGGTCTATCAGTATAGTGCGGATGGCGGAAGTACATGGCATGATTGCAGCGACGGACTTACGCAGAAGTTTTCTACGCATCCCGATAATAAGGATTATAAGGTGAGGGCTTGCTACAGAAACTGTATATATTCGAACAATGTGGCGGATGCGACTTTGGAAGCTCCGATACAGTTGCCTAATTCGGATATGGAGGAGTGGTATATTGAATCAAAGAAGAAAACGGGATTTATGTCTTCTGCTAAAACGTATTACACATTCCATCCGTATGCCAATGGTGCAGCAAGTTCTTCATGGTGGGATACAAACAATGATAAAGCACAAGGAGGTACTTTGGCTTTTGGTATTTGGTATCCGGGCTGTTTTGCATCATGTGTCAGTTATACCGAAGACGTTCATGGAGGCAGTAAAGCGGCATTGATGTACTTGTCGGGATGTGGAGATAATTATGCCAATACAGCAGGTACGTATGTGGGTGGTGCAATGGTAGGAAGTTTGTTTATTGGATCGTATAATTCGGGAATCGTTCAAGGGCATGCTTTTACATCTCGTCCCGAATCTTTGTCCTTTTGGTATAAATACAAGCCCTACGATTCGGATGCGTTTCAAGTGGTTGTATCTTTGAAGAACGGCGATGAGACTATTGCCACGGGAACATACGTCCCAGTGGCTTATACGACCGAAGACGCTTCCTACCAGCAAGCAACGGTTGATTTGACTTGGCTTGATGAAAGTAAAAAGGCGACAATGATTTGTGTACAGTTCCTAGCATCCAATAAGACTACGCTTTCAGGTAGTGATTTTGCATGGGGAACGACCATTAATTATCCTACCATTGGTAATTGGACTGTTCACATGGGCAGTGTGTTGAAGATTGATGACCTTTCGTTGAACTATACAAAATGATGAATCTATGAAACAAATACTATCCTATTTATTGCTGTCTTTCTTCTTGCACGCCTCTTGCCAGCAAGAGGAAACTATCGCGTCAAGCGGAAAAGGAACTCTTTCTCTTTCTTCCGTCGAAGTGACCGGTACGGAAGTAATCCCTGTATCTACCCGTGCGGTCAATCCTGTATTAGCCATCGAGATAGCAAAGGCGGACGGCACTCCTGTGGTGAAATATGCAGCCGGAGCATCCGAAGCCTCTCAAAAGATAGAACTTGAAGCCGGAGATTACTTACTGAAAGCCTATAGCGCCAACTATGGTGCGACATGGGAAAATGCGGAAAAAGGAGAGCCCGTCTATTACAAGGAGCAATCGTTCAGCATCGAAGCGGAGAGAGTTCGTTATCTTACGGTTGCCGTCCCGATGGTAAACATGGGTGTAACCTTTGCGTTGCCCGAAGGTTTCGGCACATGGTTCAAGAGTTATACATTCTCGGCTCAAATAGGAGAGCGTAGCGTGGCGTTGCAAAATGGAGAAACCGCCTATTTTGATTTACCATCGGATGGAAACAACATTTTGAATTATTCGCTGACTGTGGTAAATACGGACGATGAATCGCAGAACAAAAATAGTGCTTATCCGGGGATAACTACGGGCAGTCTTTATGAAATCACTTATTTGTTGGCAACTCAATCTTTGGAGGTGCGCTGACCCGGTAGTTTCAACCCAGGGCTCACATTCTTTACCGATTGCTGAAATACCGATGAATAAAGGACTAACGGATGAAGGCATGGCGAAAATTGACCAAAAAGCGCCTTCGCAGCTTTCATCTGTGGCGTCCTGCTTTTAGTTGGAAACAAAAAACTGAAACATAAAAGAGGGTTAGCTGGTTCATTGATTCGCCACAGAATTTCACAGAGCTTTTTATCAACTTTACTTGAAAAAAAGCTCTGTATCTTGTGGTGAATGATTTATTCTTTCAAAGCCTCTTGCAAATCAATACCTAAAGCTTTTGCCACTCCGGTTCCGTAAGCGGAATCTGCTTTGTAGCAATTGCGCACGTGGCGTTGCTTGATAAACAATTCGGCATCGCCCATGGCGCGGGCAGTGTTTTCGAACAACACTTGTTGTTCTTCTGCCGGCATCAGTCGGAACAAATCACCCGGTTGGCTGTAGTAATCGTCATCATATTCCCGTTCATTATAGTTGTAAACTTCACCGGTAACTTTAAGAGGCGGTTCTTTCATGTCAGGAGAATCCTGCCATTCGCCGTAACTGTTCGGTTCATACCCTTTGGTAGCACCGTAGTTACCGTCTACGCGCATAGCACCGTCACGATGATAGGCGTGGAAAGGACAACGAGGTTTGTTGACCGGGATTTGTTCAGCATTCACTCCAAGACGATAACGTTGTGCGTCACCGTAAGAGAATAAACGACCTTGTAACATTTTGTCGGGAGACAGACCAATACCGTCTACAATATTCATCGGGTTGAAAGCTGCTTGTTCCACTTCAGCAAAATAATTTTCCGGGTTACGGTTCAGTTCAAGGATGCCGACATCTTGCAGAGGGAAATCTTTGTGCGGCCATACTTTAGTCAAGTCAAACGGGTTGATGCGATAGTTGTCCGCTTCCTTTTCCGTCATTAACTGAATCTGGAATAACCATTTCGGATAATCGCCCTTTTCGATGCTTTCGAAAAGATCACGTTGATGAGATTCACGGTCTTTGGCGATGATGGCTTCCGCTTCCTGATCTGTCAGGTTTTTGATGCCTTGCAGGGTGCGTAGGTGGAATTTCACCCAGATACGTTGATTTTCTGCATTGATAAAACTATAAGTATGACTACCGAATCCGTGCATGTGGCGATATGAATAAGGAATACCGCGCGGACTCATGGTGATAGTCACCTGATGCAATGCTTCCGGCAAAAGCGTCCAGAAGTCCCAGTTGCTGTTGGGGCTACGCATATTCGTTTTCGGATCTCGTTTGATGGCATGGTTCAGATCCGGAAATTTAAGCGGATCACGTAAGAAAAATACAGGAGTGTTGTTACCCACCAAATCCCAGTTACCTTCTTCCGTATAAAATTTCATGGCAAAACCACGGATATCACGTTCGGCATCAGCAGCTCCACGTTCTCCGGCTACGGTGGAGAAACGGACAAAACATTCTGTTTGCTTTCCGACTTTACTGAAAATAGCTGCACGGGTGTACTTTGTAATGTCATGAGTAACGGTAAACGTGCCGTAAGCTCCTGAACCTTTAGCGTGCATACGTCTTTCCGGAATCACTTCACGATCAAAATGGGCAAGCTTTTCAATAAGCCAAGGGTCTTGTAGCATGACAGGTCCGCGTTGACCTGCAGTTTGCGAGTTCTGATTGTCAGCGATAGGGCGACCGTTCGCAGCAGTAAGTTTTTTCTTTTCCATAAATAGATTCTTTAGTCGGATACAAGTATAAGCAGACTGTCGCCTTTTTATTCTTTCATCCGGGGTTTATAATTATGTAACTAAGATAAGTGT
>DXOJ01000445.1 GCA_019412865.1 Bacteroides sp.
TTCATTTATTTAATTTTCTAAAACAAAGAATCAGAGTTCAACTACTGATTCGCATAATTTATAAATCTCAATTCAAATAATCATGAACATTAGTATTTTTGGTCTCGGCTACGTAGGATGCGTAGGCGCGGCATGTTGTGCCAAGCTTGGTCACAAGGTGATTGGTGTGGACGTAAACGAGAACAAGGTCCGTCTGATGAACGAGGGTAAACCTACCATTATTGAGGAAGGCATTGCCGAATTGTGTAAGGAAGCCCACGACAAAGGATTGATGTCGGCTACAACTGTAGCTGCTGAAGCTGTTGCTCAAACAGAGGTGTCGTTTATTGTAGTGGGTACCCCTTCAAGCAAAGAAGGACATTTAAACCTAAATTATATCTATACAGTGGCTGGACGTATTGGTAAGGCTTTGAAGGAGAAGTTTGCTAGTGAAAACGCCCCTAAAAATATGCACTTGATTGCTATTCGTTCTACTGTACTTCCGGGAACAAACCAAAAGGTGGGTGAGATTATCGAACAGGAAAGTGGTTTAAAAAGGGGAGTACACTTCACTGTAGTGAGCAATCCAGAGTTTCTGCGTGAGGGGACGAGTGTGGAAGACTACTTTAACCCGCCATTGACTTTGATTGGCACAGACTCTGAATACGCAGAGCAAGTGTTCCGTGAAATGTATAAAGATATTCACGCTGAGTTTATTTGCACTGATATAAAGGTGGCTGAGATGATGAAGTATGTCAACAATACATATCATGCTTTGAAAATTGTGTTTGGTAATGAGGTGGGTAATATCTGTAAAGGACTGGATATTGATTCACATAAGGTGATGGAGATTTTTTGCAAAGATAAACAGTTGAATATTTCTCCATACTATTTTAAACCGGGATTTGCGTATGGCGGTTCTTGTCTGCCGAAGGATATGAAGGCGTTGAAGACACTGGCGCATGATTTGTATGTGGATGTGCCTGTTATTAACAGTATTTTCCAAAGCAACGAGATACAGAAGCGCAATGCTGTGCAGACGATTATGAGCAAGGGACACCGTAATATTGGTATCTTGGGACTGAGTTTTAAGGCGGGCACCGATGATTTGCGATGCTCTCCTATCGTGGATGTTGTGGAAAACTTACTGGGGAAGGGGTTCAATATCCGTATTTACGATCGTAATGTAAAAGTGAGTGAATTGACTGGTACAAACAAGGACTTTATTATGGCAAAAATTCCGCATTTACAGCATTTTGTAACAGATGACTTGGATGTTGTGTGCAGAAACAGTGATGTGTTGGTAGTCACTAATAAAGAGAAGGATTTTGCAGATGTGTTGAAAAATTATCCGAATAAGATTATAATTGACTTGGTACGCCAATGGAAAGAGGTGGATTACAATGGTCAATATGAAGGTCTTTCTTGGGGTAATATTAATACTAATGAGGGACAGAATATGGAGTATGTGGAGGATTTTAAACAGACTGAGTTTTAAATGAGCAAATGGGCTTGGTATGTGAATCGCCTGAAAGCTATGAACCTGCAGGAGGTAATTTGGAGGTTGGAGCAGAAAAAGATTCAAATGAAAGAGAAAAGAAGATTTAGTGGTTGTAAGGTGGCTGTGTCTTCTTTTCGCTTCAACAAGGCGCTGGAAAAATTGAGGTTTGACTGTGATGCACTGGGGATTTACTTTGGTAATCGTAATTATAGTCTGAATACTTCCATTCATCTGCTCGGTGGGTATGATTATAACTATTATAAGAAGGATTGGGCCGCCGGCTTTCAAACGAAGAATTGCTGGGATGGCGAGTTTAGCTACTATCTGAACTATAAGCAACGAGATGATATTGGAGATGCACGTACCAATTGGGAACTGAACCGGCATTTTCAGTTTGCTTTGTTAGCAAAAGACTATTTTGTGAGTGGTGATCGGCAGTATGCCGACTCGTTAGAGGAATTGTTTATCGATTGGAATGAGAAGAATAGTTTTTTACATGGTATTTCATGGACAAGTGCTATGGAAATTGCTATTCGCTGTATTCAGTGGACTATTGCTCTTAGTTTTCTTCAAAAAAAAGGTGATATTCTCTATGGAGAATTGATGGAGAATATGGAGACGGGTATTGTAAACATGACGGATTATCTTTGCAATCATTACTCACGCTTTTCATCGGCTAATAATCATTTGTTAGTAGAAGCAGCTGCTATTGCTCTGTCAGGGTTTGTTTTTCATCATCAGGCGTGGCAGAAATTAGCTGTTGGCATACTGTCGGAGGAACTGCCAAAGCAAAATTATAAAGATGGCGTAAATAAGGAATTGTCTCTGCATTACCAGACATTTGGCATGGAGGCTTACGGTATCGTAGGGTGTTGTATGTTACATAATGGCGCATGTCTGCCTGATGGATGGAAAGAATGGTTAGGGAGGATGTGTGAGTTTGTAAGTCACTGTTGTTGGTGTGAACAGGCAGTATGTGAATTTGGAGATAATGATGAGGGGAAGATTGTGGACTTGGTTGGGGAACATACCGATCATTATAATTATGTGTTACAGTTGCTTTCATTGGTATTAGGGATGCGCTATCATAGTTTTGAAAAGGTGACCGAAAATGTAGGTTGGTGGTTTAGTTCAGAGTCGATTGACCGGATAAAATCTTTGCCTATATATGACAATTCTCGAAGCCGTTGCTTTAGCGAAGGTGGTAACTCTTTTTTGAGAAGTAGCGATGGAAGTATATTGATAGGTATCGACCATGCGGCATTGGGATTTGGCACTATTGCCGCTCACGGACATGCGGATGCACTGAGTTTTCAGATACTGAAAGACGGAAAAAGAATTTTCATCGATCCAGGTACTTATATCTACCATTGTCAGATAGAGGAAAGAAATATTTTCCGTCGGACTGATCACCACAATACGGTGATGATCAATGGGGAAGAGCAATCGCAGGTTTTGGGGGCTTTTCTTTGGGGTAAGAAGGCGGAAACGAAACTGTTGTCGTATTCGTTCCAAGAAGATGTAGACGAACTTACGGCTAGTGTCACGGGGTTGTGTAATGTGGCGCACACGCGTACATTTCGTTTTGGACGATCTGAGGGGGTACTACTGATTAACGACCGTTTCGATAAGGATTGTGATTGGACGGCATCTTTCGTGATAGCAAGGGATTATGAACTGTCGGTGTCAGATCGTAGGGTGACATGTGATGCATTTACATTGGAGTCGTGTGAAGGAGAAATACGAATAGAGGATATTTTTGTATCGGAGCAATATGGTATAAAAGAGAAATCCAAAGTAATCAGGATCAGAAGTCACTCGAAAAGTAACGATATCAAAATTAGTATCAATTTATTATAGAACATCATTATATCTTATGGATAGAAAAATTTTGATTGTCGTAGAGAACCTACCGGTTCCCTTCGATACACGTGTATGGCAGGAAGCTACTACACTGGCTGCAAACGGATACACTGTATCGGTGATTTGTCCTATTGGCAAAGGCTATGACAAAGAATATGAATTTTTACAAGGAGTACATGTTTATCGCCACAAATTGCCGAAAGATGGCAATGGGGCTTTGGGATATGCACGAGAATATGGGACTGCTCTGTGGCATGAATATCGTTTGGCTAGGAGGTGTTACAAAGAGGTTGGGTTTGATTGCATTCATGGCTGTAACCCGCCTGATGATATTTGGATGATTGCTCGTCTGTTTAAGAAAAAGGGAGTGGACTATATTTTCGATCATCACGACATTTGCCCAGAATTATATGAAGCAAAATTTGGAAAGACTACAGGTATGTTCTATAAAAGTCAGCTATGGCTGGAACGTCAGACTTACAAACATTGCAAATTTGCTTTTGTTACCAATGAAAGCTATAAGAAAATAGCCATTGAACGTGGGGGGATGAAAGCGGAAGATGTATTTGTTTTGCGTAGTGGTCCGAAACTGGAGCGGTTGAAGATACAAGAACCGAAATCAGAAATAAAACGTGGAAAGAAATTCATGGTGGGTTATCTGGGTGTGATTGGACAGCAGGAAGGCATTGAGTATTTACTGAAAGCTGCAAAATATATCAAAGAGTTACCAGGACGTAACGATGTGTTTTGGGGGATTGTTGGGGGCGGTCCCGACTTGGAACGTATGAAAAAGCTTTGTCATGAAATGGGACTCGATGATATTGTCGAATTTACAGGTCGCGTACCGGATCAGAAATTACTTGACTATCTGAATACTGCTGATGTGTGTGTTAACTGCGACGAGTACAATGCCATGAATGACAAGAGTACCATGAATAAGGTGCTTGAATATATGGCATTGGGTAAACCTTTAGTGCAGTTTGATCTGACTGAAGGTCGATATTCTGCACAAGATGCTTCACTTTATGCCGAGCACAACGATGCGAATGATATGGCAAGGAAAATTCTAGAGTTGCTTGATAATCCAGAAAAACGTAAATGGATGGGTGAGTATGGGCGTAATCGTGTAATCAACGAATTGGGATGGGAACATACTAGTAAAGCTTTGCTTGAAGGATATGACAGATACTTTAGGAGTAGGGGGAAATAGAGATGATAAATGCGATAAGATTATATAGGATTGCCCGTTGGCTGTATTTGCATCATATTCCTTTTTTACCGAAATTATTGCAGCTTATTACTTTTCTAATGTATAATTGTTCTGTTAGTTATAAAATGTCAATTGGGAGAGGGAGCTTTTTCAACCATGCTGGTATAGGGGTACTGATAAATCCCAAAGTTGTCATTGGTAAGAATTGTAAAATAGGTAACAATGTGTCGATTGTGGGGCAAGGACCTTATAAGGAATGTCCTAAGATAGGTAATAATGTCTATATAGATTCGGGTGCTGTGATACAAGGTCCCGTAATCATAGAAGATAACGTAATGTTGCTCCTAATGCGGTGGTGAATAAGAGTGTGCATACTAATATGATAGTAGGTGGCATTCCTGCAAAGATTATTGGCGATGTGACAAAATTGGATTATGATATTTTTGCAAATGAATCGTGGAAAGAGGGGCACAAGCCATTTTTGACATGATAATATTTGCCTATTGTAAACATTTGATTTGAATATCTTAAAACCCTAAGTTTTGCTATTGTAATTTGAGACGATAGTATTATGGCTAATTTACATCAATCATAGGAAACATTTATGCAAGAAGTTCAACGTTTCAACAAAGTCCTAAAATCTTTGGTCCTTTTGGGGGATCTTGTTTTGCTGAACCTGCTTTTATGGGGATTTAATTTGTTACTGGGTACTCGTTTCTGGTGTATTCATTGCGGTTCTATTTTTCAGGGTATGACTCTTGTCACTCTGTGCTATTTGCTTTGTAACATGCATTCAGGTGTTATTCTCCATCGTCCTGTAGTACGTTCTGAACAGATTATGATCCGTGTTTTACGTAACATGGTTCCTTTTGTCTTTTTATCGGTTTGTACGTTGCTTGTTTTTCATTTTCATTTTTCTCATTCCCGCTATTTCGGACTGTTTTATGTTGCACTGATAATTGTCATTATCAGCTACCGCTTAATTTCCCGTCACTTACTGGAGATTTATCGAAAAAAGGGCGGAAATGTCCGCAAGGTAGTATTGGTTGGGAGCCATGAGAATATGCAGGAACTTTATCATGCGATGACAGATGATCCTACGTCTGGTTATCGTATACTGGGTTATTTCGAAGATTTTCCCTCGGATCGCTATCCACAGGATGTTTCATATTTAGGACCACCAAATGAAGTAACTGTTTTTTTAGAAAAACATGCGGGAGAGATAGATCAGCTTTATTGTAGTCTTCCTTCTATGCGAAGTGCGGAGATTGTCCCTATCATTAATTACTGTGAAAACCATCTGGTTCGTTTTTTTAGTGTTCCTAATGTCCGTAATTATTTGAAGCGTAGAATGCATTTTGAATTATTGGGGAATGTTCCTGCACTTTCTATTCGTTGTGAGCCATTGGAATCACTGGAGAACCGTATTATCAAGCGTGCTTTTGATGTTGTTTGTTCAGGGTTATTTCTTATTACGGTTTTTCCGTTCGTTTATATATTCTTTGGAGTCGCGATCAAGTTAAGTTCTCCCGGTCCTGTCTTTTTTAAGCAGAAACGTAGTGGTGAAGATGGGCGTGAGTTCTGGTGTTACAAGTTTCGTTCAATGAAGGTTAATACGCAATGTGATACTCTTCAGGCTACGGAAAATGATCCTCGTAAAACACGTATCGGAGAGATAATGAGAAAGACGAGTGTGGACGAATTGCCTCAATTTATCAATGTATTGAAAGGGGATATGTCTATTGTAGGTCCCCGTCCTCACATGTTAAAGCATACGGAGGAATATTCTAATCTGATAAACAAGTTTATGGTTCGTCACTTCGTTAAACCTGGAATAACTGGCTGGGCTCAGGTGACAGGCTTTCGCGGTGAGACGAAAGAACTCTGGCAGATGGAGGGGCGTGTACAGCGTGATATTTGGTATATAGAGAATTGGACTTTTTTATTGGATTTATATATCATGTATAAGACGGTGTATAATGCTATAC
>DXOJ01000446.1 GCA_019412865.1 Bacteroides sp.
AGCCACCATCAATGATACTCGAATCATTGATATGATCCAAATCCTTAAACTTCAATCCATCCGAACGTGTCGAAGTTCCTGTAAAGAGACGAATATCCGAATTCGCACGAAAACAAACCCGCAGACCGCTAATGTCAGATACAGTAAAGTCTTCCGCCTTTTCCGTTCCTTTGCTTTGAGCAGCCAAATAGAAATACCCCAGTCCTGCGATATTTACCGAACGTCCGGAAAGTAATGTCTTACGCAGAAGTGTACGAAAATCTTTCAATACACTAATGGTTTCACCTTCACTTACACCGGAAGCAGAGGATATTTCTTTCGCAAACTCATCCAATGTAGCACTCGTATCGTATTGATAAGAGATTACCGGATACACTTTCTTTCCTGCCTCTTTGTTTGTTGGGTCACACAGACGTTGAACCCTTTTAAATCTAATTGCCATAATACTTTTCTTTTTTAAATGAATACTGTTTAATTATTACTTCGCTAACGTTAACGGTACAAAAGTGCGGTATTCTCCAGAAAAGTGAAACGACTCAAATTTATAATACTCACAAGATCTTCAAGGACGTTTTACATACCCACAGACAGTTTAGAAAATACAAAAAACGACAAGAAGAGAAATAAAAACCAGAAAAAGGCGACAAGAATGCCAAACAGGGAGAGAAGAATAACTTGGCCTCCAAAAGGTATCTATTATTTCATAGTAGATCAAGAATGGAAAATATTTGAGCTTTTTGCTCAACAAATCGTATTTTTGATCTGTTTTATACTATATTTGTAGTCTATATTGAGATTTAGACTCATATATTCATTGTTGCATAGCTAAAAAACAGATAACCATGTTACTTGAATTTACAGTTAAAAACTATCGCTCATTCCATAAAGAATGTACTTTCTCGCTCGAAGCGCAGAATATTGTGGAAGAACCTAAAACTAATGTTGTTTCGTTGGATGGATACAAAATAGTAAAAACTACCGCAGTTTATGGTCCCAACTCCAGCGGAAAATCCAATTTGATAAGCGCGTTGGATAATATGAGAAATTGCGTTATCAACTCTGTGCGACTAAACGATAACGAAATGCTTCCGTATGATCCGTTTCTTCTATCAGAGACTTCAGACGACACATACGAGCCGACTCATTATGAAATACTCTTTTTGATGGACGGAATTCGATACAGATATGGGTTCGATTATACCTATACCTCTATTGCTGGCGAATGGCTGTTTACCAAGGTAGGAACAAAAAAAGAAAAGACTCTATTTATCCGTACAGAAGAAGGTATTGGCGTTTCAGAAAAAGACTTTTCCGAGGGCATAGGATATGAATCTAAAACAAATGAAAATCGGCTATTCCTTTCTTTGTGTGCACAATTAGGGGGAACTATTTCTAAGAAAATCATTAATTGGTTCAATAATGGGTACAGAATAATTTCCGGTTTGCAGAGTATAGGTTACAAAACACTTTCAAAACAAATGTTTCATGAAAAGAAAGAGGGCTATCAAGAAGCTCTTGCCTTTTTCAAAACTCTACAATTGGGCTTTGAAGATTTACTTTCAGAAGAAGAAAGCACAACTAAAGTTAGTTTTGTATCAGGAAAAAGCATGGTTCTTGAAAAAAATATAAAACTTAGTACAGTTCACAACAAATATAATGATAAAGGGCAAGTGATTGGTGAAGAGGTATTCAACCTCGAAAACCAGGAATCGGCAGGAACATTAAAGTTAGTAGAGTTATCCGGTCCCATCTTTGAGACTTTACTGAAAGGTTCCATTTTAGTTGTCGATGAATTGGATGCAAAAATGCACCCTCTTATTTCCCAATACATTATCAAGTTATTTAATAATGCGGAGACGAACCCAAAGAATGCTCAACTGATATTCTCCACGCATGACACTCACTTGCTTTCTGCACGTCTGTTGCGTAGAGATCAGATATGGTTCACAGAGAAAGACACTTTGGAGCAAACAGACCTATATTCAATGATGGACATCATTTTGCCTGATGGTTCCAAGCCCCGTAATGACACGAACTATGAGAAAAATTATATCAATGGAAGATATGGGGCGATTCCATTTATTATGAATGATTAGAACCATAAGAAATAATGGCACGAGTAATTAAGATAGACAATGCTTTGCAAAAGCGGCATGAATATAAAAAGAACAAACGAAAAGCAAGAACGGTCATTTGTCGTATACTAATCGTTTGTGAAGGAGAAAAGACCGAACCCAACTACTTCCGTTCCTTTGACCGGTATAGAAAAGGTAACGTCGTTTATGAACTTACTTTAGATGGCGGACGTATGAATACAGTTGGTGTAGTTGATAAAGCCATTAGTTTACGAGACAAAGCCAATATTCCTTATGACAGAGTTTGGGCTGTATTCGATAAAGATGGCTTTCCTGCCAAGAACTTTAACACAGCAATTGCTAAAGCTAACCAGAATCATATAGAATGTGCCTGGAGTAATGAAGCTTTCGAATTATGGTATTTGTATCATTTTCATAACCGAATTACAGGAATGACAAGAGATGAATATGCCGTCGCCATTACCAAAGCTGTCAACGCATCTCCTTTATATAAAAAGAAAACGCCTTACCAATATGCTAAAAATGACAAAAGTAGTTTTGATATAGTCACCACTTTTGGTTCGCAGGATAATGCTATACGCTGGGCAGAAACAAAACATTGTGAATATACAGATGAAAGATATGCGATGCACAACCCTTGCACTACGGTTTATAGACTGGTACGTCAACTGACGGGAACTGATGAAGAACTGAATGAAGAAATTATCCGCAAGATTGACGAATAATCATCTGTCCCTTTTGAAATACAAAAAAAGTGCACCTCTTTCCCCACCGGAAAAAAGATGCACTACACAAACAAAACAAACAATAGTCTACCTTCACAGGCAGGCGAATCCATTATTCCATTTTCTAAATATTGCTATGTAGAGAATGACAGGGGATGGATTCTAACGGGCCACTTCACAGCGGCAAAACATAAACTTTAGCCTTTTCAATTAATTACGCTATCCTAAAGTTACTTTAATCATCCCATTCTGATGGCGGCAACGATTTCTTGCCATACCACTTCATCCACGCATAAGATTTCCTTTTTCTCAAATAAAGCGTATCACCACAATGTTCCAATGCCTCCCAATCAAATGACGAGTGATGTCCAAACCACCTCTCCATCCAGTAAAGCAAATGATAATTGAGTAATACAAACAGCATACACCACCATGAAAGAAATAAAGACAGTATCAATGCAGGGAGTAATGCCAATAACAAGCACTCAATATACTGCCGTTCATGAATACGGAGTTCCATCTCTTTCCATACTTCCAGATACTTGAATCGAGTAAAACAACAACCGAATATCATGAAAT
>DXOJ01000447.1 GCA_019412865.1 Bacteroides sp.
GGAGTGGCCGGAGCGGCTAAATACATACTTCCGGGAATCATGAATGAGATGAATCGGCAGATCGGCACATTTGCAGGAGCTTCTTTCCCTTGTTTGCAGATGGAGGTGTTCAATCTGTCCGAAAAAGAGGCATTTGATAAATTTCTGGAGGAAAAAGACAAGATGGTGAAAATACCATTTTCGGAGAGAGAGGTGCATTATGTCTGTCACAAGAAAATAGGCATTGCTGTTTCTACATTAGGAGCAAGCAGAGCCGTTGCTTTAGGGGCTTATTCCTTTGCTTTGTCCCAACTTAATATCTTATAATATATGATAACTCTTCTATTAATTCAAATATAAAATGTTATGAAACAATCTAATCTATTGAACGCGCAATTTGCCCGCCGGCTTTTCAGAACGGCATTTTCGAGTTGGCAATTATTGGCTGTTATGTTGATTGTTTGTATGAATGTGGCTGTTGGTTCCAAACTGTATGCGCAATCTAATACAATCGCAGTGAAAGGTAAGGTAATGGCAGACGGGGAACCCGTGATTGGGGCTACCGTGCTGGTGAAAGGTGTATCTACGGGTACGGCTACGGATATGGATGGAAATTTTTCACTGAATGTTGCTTCAAAAGCGGTATTGATAGTTTCCTCAATTGGATATGAAACACAGGAAGTTCCGGTGAACGGCCGCCAGTTTATCAATGTGGTGTTGAAGTCGGATGTGGTTACTTTGAAAGATGTGGTAGTGGTAGGCTACGGCGTGCAGAAGAAAGTCAACCTGACAGGAGCTGTGTCTTCTGTTTCTACGGATGAATTGGAAGGAAAGCCGATTTCCAATGTATTGGAAGCGATGCAGGGAACGACTCCCGGTTTGGTTATTCAGCAGGGAAGTTCTACTCCGGGTAGTGTTCCTTCTATTAATATCCGTGGATTGAATACGATGAACAACAATGATCCGTTGGTGATTATTGACGGAATTGAAGGATCGCTGGGCAATTTGAATCCGGCTGATATTGAGCAGATTTCTATTTTGAAAGATGCGTCTTCTACTGCTATTTATGGTTCACGTGCTTCCAATGGTGTGGTACTTGTTACTACCAAGAAAGGAAAAGCCGGTAAGGTGGAAATCTCTTATGATTTTATGTATGGTGTTCAGCAGCCTACTTCATTGCCTAAGATAGCAGACTCGTGGGTATACGCTGAACTGTATAATGAAGCGGCTGTTAATTCGGGAAGAGCTGCAAAATTCACTCCCGAGCAGATTGCGCAATTTAGAAATGGCGGTCCGAATGTAAATTGGGTGAAAGAACTGTATCACCGTAATTCTCCTCAAAGTTCACACAATGTTTCGATGACAGGAGGTAACGACCAGTTGTCTTACATGGCTTCTTTGGGTTATATGGATCAGAACAGTATGTTCAAGGGACCTGATTATGGTTATAAACGCTACAATGCACGTCTGAATGTAAGCCATAAGGTGACGAATAACTTTACATTGAATTTGACTTCTCAATTTGCCCGTAATGATATTAAAGAACATGCTTACTGGACGGAATGGATTATCGAGCAGGCAAACCGTATGCCGCCGATTTACCCGATCAAGAATGAGGATGGCAGTTATAATTATCCTGCCGGAAGTAACTCAAACGGTTTGCAGCGTTTGGAAGAAGGCGGTTATCGCCAGAATGTGAATGATGAATTATTGGGAACCATACAAGCCGAATGGGAAGTATATAAAGGACTGAAACTGATCGGAAGTGCCGGTGGACGTGTTTGGAATAATAATTTGCATGAGAACCGGAAGGCCTTCGAAGGTACGGGAGATAGTGAAAATAAGTTGACCGAGCAATTCTATCGTTCTAAGAATATCACTACCAATCTTATGGTGACTTATAATACGAAAATAGGGAAACACTCTATCGGTGGATTATTAGGATATGCTTATGAGGGTTTCTCTGAAAAGCAGTTCTCTACTAGTCGTTTGACGGAGGATTCTAAATATGATATTTTTGTAGGTGATTTGAGTGGGGATAAAGTTAGCAATGGTGGTTCGGCAAGTGACTGGGCTATCTATTCCGGTTTTGCAAGAGCCACTTACAACTATGATGAAAAATATCTGCTGGAATTTAATATCCGTAATGACTACTCTTCTTATTTTGCGAAAGGAAACCGTTCGGGAGTCTTCCCGTCTTTCTCGGCAGGATGGCGTATCTCGGAAGAAAAATTCTGGTCTGTACTGAAACCGTATGTTCCTTCTCTAAAAATCAGAGGTTCATGGGGATTGGTTGGTAATAACCGCATTAGTGCTTATCAATACATGCAGACGGTGTCTGTAAAGAACGGTATCAGTTTCGGCGACAAGCTGGCGCAGACGGCTGAATTTGCTTCTACAAACCCTGATCTCAAATGGGAAACTACCCGTATGGCGAATATCGGCTTCGAATTGGGATTGTTGAATAATGATTTGAATATTACTTTTGATTGCTTCAATAATCGTACAAAAGATATTTTGGTAAATTTACCGGTTCCCGGATTGTTTGGTAATGGTGCCCCGATTCAAAACGCTGGTAAGGTAGAGACGAGAGGATGGGAATTATCAGTAAGTTATCGTTTGAAGACCGGTCCGGTAGTGCATAACTTCGCCGGAAATATTTCGGATAGCTTTAATGAAGTAATAGATACACGCGGTACGGAAATTATCGGTGGCTCGGATGTACAGACAATTATCAAGGAAGGTTATCCATTGTACTCTTACTATGCATATCGTTCGGATGGATTTTTCCAGAATGAGGAAGAATGTCAGAAAGGACCGCACTTGGAAGGTATTACACCGAAACCGGGAGATATTCGTTATTTGGATAAGAACGGCGATGGTGTGATTAAACCGGACGATGACCGTTTTATTGTTGGTAATGACTTCCCAAGATATACTTTCGGCTTCACCTATGGTTTGGAATATAAAGGTTTTGATTTCTCGATGATGTGGCAAGGAGTAGGAAAACGTAACAAGTGGATGCGTGGTGAATCTGTAGAGGCTTTCCATAATAACAATGAAGGTCCTGTAATGGATTTCCATCAAGATCGCTGGACTCCGAATAATCTGGATGCTACTTATCCTCGTCTGACAATGGGTGCGGAATCTGCTAATAATGCAGCGAAATCAGATTTCTGGATCCAGGATGCTAAATACTTGCGTTTGAAAAATGCGCAGATCGGATATACTTTCCCACAACAATGGATGAAAAAACTCTATGTCAAGAATTTAAGAATCTTTGCCAGTGTGCAGAATCCGTTGACTTTCACGAAGATGAAAGGCGGATGGGACCCGGAATATACCGGAGACGGTAGTGGTCGTTCTTATCCTGTGGCAAGAGTATATTCATTTGGACTTAATGTTAAATTTTAAACTGTACCGTGATGAAAACAACTATAAAGAATTTGATTTTATCTGCTGTCTTGGTAGTGGGCGGTGCCTCTTGTGTTGACTTGGATACGGCACCGTATGACAGAGAAACGGACTTGACTTATTGGGAAGAGGATCCTGAAGCAGCTGTCAAGGCGTTGAATACTTGCTATACCTATTTGGGAAATATGGACGAACAGCTTTATTGTGAAGCAATGACGGACAATGCTTATACCAAGCAACCGAACGATGCTACACAGAATATCGGTAATGGTTCATATTCTACAGCAGACCCTTACGTGAAAAAGGTTTGGGACGGACGTTATACGGGGATTCGTATGTGTAATGAACTATTGGAGAATATTGATCGCGTACCGGATTTGGTTCCTGAATTGAAGAAACGTTATATTGGCGAGGCAAAAGTGCTTCGTGCTTATAATTATTATGAGTTGTATACGAAATTCGGAGATGTTCCTTATACTACCAAAGTGCTTTCTATTAAAGAAAGTATGTCGATTGCACGTACGGCCAAAGCCACTGTAATAGCAAATGTTTTGGCCGATCTGGATGAAGTGATTAATGGTAACTATTTGCCGACTTCTTATGATGCGGATAATAAAGGCCGGATTACCCGTTGGGCGGCAATGGCGATTAAAGCTAAAATCTATTTGTTTGAAGGTAATTGGATGCAAGTGAAAAATATCACTTCTACCATTATGACAGAGGGAGGCTTTAAACTCTTTGAAAGTTATGCAGGATTGTTTGAGATTGCTAATGAATACAACTCTGAAGTAATTTTGGATGCACAGTATCGTCCGACTAGTCGTGAACATCAGATGATGTATGTTTTCCTGCCGCCCACTTTGGGTGGATATTCCCAGCTTTCTCCTTTGCAGGAGTTGGTAGACAGTTATATTATGCTGGATGGAAAAACAATTAAGGAAACAGGAACATCGTTTGATGAAAATCATCCGTATGCCAATCGTGACCCACGTTTGAAGGCAACGGTGATGTACACTGGAAACTCATATACGTTGGCCGACGGAACAGAAGTTGTTATCAACTGTGAGAAAGGTGAAGGTAAAGATGGTTATGGGGTAGGTTCAGACTGTTCGGCTACCGGTTATTATATTAAGAAATATTGGGATAACACTTATCGTGCTACTCTTTATTCTGGTTTGAATCCGATTTTGATTCGTTACGCTGATATTTTATTGATGAATGCGGAAGCATTGGCAGAATTAGGTGAACTGGATAAGACGGCTTGGGATGCAACTATTAAACCAATTCGTGATAGGGCCGGATTTACACTTGCTTCAGCACTGGAATTCCCAGAGGGAGCTTCTAAAGATAAACTGATTGAGATTGTGCGGAACGAACGTCGGTCAGAACTGGCATTGGAAGGACATCGTCATAAAGATATTATCCGTTGGAGAATTGCGGATAATGTATTGAATGGATGGTGTCACGGACTAAAGACAAATGATGTGGTAGGTACGGATGATGGATACGTTCGGGTTGAAAACAGAACCTTTAATGCAAATAGACATTATTTGTGGCCTATACCACAGGCTGAACGTGACTTGAATGGTAATTTGGAGCAGAATCCGAATTGGTAATTGGTTAAACGACTCAAAAAGGAATAATTATGAAAAAGATATTATGGATATGTTCAGTACTTCTGGCAATGGTATCATGCCAGGAAGATTATGAATTGAACGCAGATTTTGCGGTCCCTACGGAATTGAGTTCTCCTGCTTCTGTCCAGTTGGATGTGTCATCTCCAACGCCTGTTGTGTTGTCGTGGTCAGGAGGTGGCGCGGCAGATGGCGGAATTGTATTGTACGAGGTGTTGTTTGACAAGGCAGACGGCGATTTTTCAAAGCCGCTGGCTACGGTAAAAAGTGATTTGGGAGCTGCGACTAGTTTGTCAATCACTCATGCAGCTATTAATACGATTGCTAGAAATGCAGGCATTTATCCTTTGGAAACCGGAGATATAAAATGGACAGTAAACGCTTCGAAAGGTGGAGTAGTGAAGAGAACCGACAAGGTGGCTACCATCACAGTAACTCGTGGAGAGGGAATTGATAATATTCCGGCGGAATTGTATTTATATGGTTCGGCTACGGAAAACAGTGGACAGGGTGGAATTCCGTTCCGTTGTGTAGAAGAGGGTGTTTTCCAGATTTATACAAAATTGTCAGCAGGAAATATATCATTCAAGTCAGCTACTACAGGTGAAACGTTCAGCTATTATATTGATGATAGCTCGAAGTTAAGAGAAGGAGATGGTGAAACGGCAGTCGCTGCTTCCGAAGAAGTAACCCGCTTGACTGTGAACTTTAATACAATGGCAATGACGACGGAAAAAATAGGTTCTGCTGTTCGTTGTGTTTGGGGAGCGACATTTGGTGATATAGCTATATTGAATTATGTTGGAAACGGTAAGTTTGTGGGAGAAGCAGATATTCGCTTCCTTGATCCATCCAAACCGGAGACCGGCGCTCCTGATTGGTTAAGTTGGATAGAAGAACGTTACTACTTTTTAGCTCAAGTAAATGGTGGAACTATGTGTTGGGGTAGAGGTGATGGCGTGAGTGCCGAACGTCCGGTAGGTGGAGAACCTGCTTCTTTCTATGCTTTGTATGAATTCCAATGGAGTCAGTGGGATCATCTTTGGAAAATGAAAGGTAGTCTGGATTATATGCATGCGACTATCACTATCGATACGAATTCGGATGGATTGATGATACATACATTTACTAATGTGACTCCGATTAATTAATAAAACTAAGTTATGAAAAAGATAAAGACTATTTTAGCTATTCTTCCGGCACTATTATTCTCCTGTGCCGGAGATGACGTAGAGAAATATATCCCGCCTACACCGATTGCTCCGTCAGAACCCGGAGAGGAGGTCGTTTATCATAAACGTGCCAAAGAGCAGTTTGACTTGATTAATCAGTGCTACCGGATCAATAGTGGGGCAACAGAAGGACTGTATAATGAAAATTATCCTAAGAAAGACGGGGATAATTCCGCTTCTTTCTTGTGGCCGTATGACGGACTGGTTTCCGGAGCAGCAGCTTTGCATGCTTTAGGTTATGATGTGAATTATGCGGATATGGTAGACCGGTTTGAAGTTTATTATCGTACTTCTAATGGAACTGTGGGTGGTTATGGCTCTCAAACCAATGGTACTACCGGTAGTGGAACACGTTTTTATGATGATAATTCTATTGTGGGGATTGAACTGGTAGAGGCCTTTAATTTGCTAAATAATCAAGATTATGTGACGAAAGCTAAAAGAATCGTTGAGTTCCTGCAAGCTGGTGAAGATGATACGTTTGGAGGAGGCCTTTGGTGGAATGAAGACCAGAAAGGACAGCAGGGAGTTGGTGATTCGAATAAACCGACATGCGCTAATGGATATGCAACGTTATTCTTGCTTGAATATTATTCTGTATGTCCTCAAGAGGAAAAAGCGGATGTGTTGGCTCTGGCAAAACGTTTATATGCTTGGACGTTGACTAACTTGCGTGATCCGGAAGATGGCTGTTACTGGAATGATAAACAAGCAGACGGATCCATTAATAAAACAAAATGGACTTACAATACAGGTGTGATGATTTCTAACGGAGTCCGTTTATACAAAATAACGGGTGAGCAGACTTATCTGGACAGTGCCATTGCTTCTTCCGAAGGTGCGTATAATTATTTTGTACGTCCGCTTAATGGGCTGGCATTGGCTTATCCCGATCATGATCCTTGGTTCACAACAAAACTGATCCGTGCATTTATTGATATTGAGCCTTACTATAAAAATGCAGGCAATTATATCAAAACATTCATCAACTTTCTGGATTATGCATACGAAAATGCCCGTTTATCAAACGGACTGTTCTATGAAGACTGGACAGGAGCAACTCCAAAACGTGCTGAACAGTTGTTGATGCAGGATGCTGCGCTCGAATCTTTGGGAATGATTGCTTTGTACAAAGGAGAAACAGTGACAGAGGAATAGGATATGAATAGTAAAATTAGAAATATAGCTTTATTTGTATCGACGGTATTCGTGCTTCTTTCTTGTGCCGGAGAATCAAAAACGACTCCGAATAAAGATAAGGCAGAAGAAATGTTTCAGCGTGTTTGGGAACTCTACCGGGTTCCCAAATACGGCCTCTTCTCTGAATATTACCCAAGCAGTCATCGTCCTGATCTGACTTATTTTAATGATTCCACCCGGCAAGCGCAGGAAGTTTCTTATCTGTGGCCTATGAGTGGTGTCTTTTCTTCGGCAGTGTTGATGGCTGCCATCGAACCGGAGAAATATACGGTTTATGTCGATTCGATGGTGATGGCAATGGAGCGTTACTATGATACAACGCGTGTTCCTTTTGGTTATCAGGCTTACCCTGTTCAGTTTGGAAAGGTAGACCGCTATTATGATGACAATGGTTTGGTGGGTATTGATTATATTGATTCTTACCTGGTAACTAAAAATCCTCATTATCTGGAGAAAGCGAAACAGGTATTGACCTTTATTTTAAGTGGCTGGGATGAGAACTTTGAAGGAGCTGTTTCCTGGCTGGAAGGAGTGAAAGATCAGAAACCTGCTTGTTCTAACGGGAAAGCGATGGTGTTGGCTTTAAAACTTTATGAAGCAACTAAAGATGAGTATTATCTGGAGGTGGGAAAGAAGTTCTATCATTGGATTGATAAATATCTGAAAGATCCGGAAAGAGGAGTCGTTTGGAATTCATGGCTAACAACGACTTCAGCAGTATGCCCGGATTTGTATACTTACAATACTGGTACTTTGTTACAAGCAGCTGTAGCTTTATATAATTATACGGGTGAGAAGGCATATCTGGATAATGCTAAATTTTTGGCAGAAGGAAGCTACAAAGTGTTTTTTAAGTATACGGAAGACGGTATTCCTTATATTGCAGATTTGCCTTGGTTTAATTTGGTTTTGTTTAGAGGTTATCACGATCTGTACAATGTTACGGGGGATTCAAAATATGTGGATACGATGATAAAAGGACTGGATTATGCTTGGGATCATGCACGTGATCAGGCGGGACTGATGTATCATGACTGGACAGGGCGGACTGATGAAAAACGTAAGCCGAAATGGTTATTGGATGCTTCGTGTGTGCCGGAATATTATGCACGTGTGGCAATAATTAAAGGAGAAGTTACAAACAGAAAAATGAAATAAATGATGAAATTAAAATGGATAGGTAGCCTGTTGATTCTGGCAGGTGTTGTAGGGTGCAAGACACCTGATCGTCCCAATCTTGTAGAATACGTAAATCCTAATATCGGAACTGTACATAGTCGTTGGTTCTTTTACACACCGGCTGCCGAGCCCTTCGGTTTAGCTAAGCTGGGTGCATCTACAAACGGCACGTACGGAAATAATCAAGGTTGGGAGGCTGTAGGTTATGAGGACGGTCATACTTCTATTGATGGTTTTCCCTGCTTGCACGAGTTTCAGATAGGAGGAATTTCACTGATGCCTGTTACGGGAGAAGTGAAAACAAACCCCGGAAAGCTGGAAGAACCGGATAAAGGTTTCCGTTCCCGCTTTGATAAAAAAGATGAAACTGCACGTCCGGGATATTATTCTGTGTTATTAAAGGATTATCAGGTAAAGGCTGAACTTACTGCTACGGCTCGTGTCGGATTCCAGCGTTATACATTCCCGGAATCGGAGAATGCCCATATATTGTTTAATATCGGCAATCGCCAGGGCGAAAGTGGAGCTGTGCGTGATGCGTACATCAGACAGGTAGATGGAAATACTATTGAAGGTTATGTGATTACAGAGCCGGAATATGTGAAGAAATATCAGGCAGGTGCCTCGGTTGCCATGTATTTTTATGCAAAATTGGACCGTGCGCCGGAATCTGTCGAAGTTTTCTATCAAGATAGTGCTTTGATGGCTCGTAATGAAATAAAAGGGCCGGGTGCTATCATGTGTCTGAATTATAAAACAAAGAAAGACGAGATAGTCAATGTAAAAATAGGTTTATCGTATACTTCCATAGAAAATGCGAAAGTGAATTTGGAATCGGAGGCGAAAGACTTGGCTTTTGATGAGGCTATGAAAGCGACTACGGATAAATGGAATGAGTCTTTGAGCCGCATCTTGGTTTCCGGAGGTACGGAAGATAGCAAAATCAAATTCTATACCGGGTTGTATCATGCATTATTGGGTAGAGGGCTTGCCAGCGATGTCAACGGAGCTTATCCTAAAAATGACGATACCATTGGTCAGATACCTTTGACTAAGGATGGTAAACCGGAATATAATCACTATAATACGGATGCGGTTTGGGGAGCTTACTGGAATCTGACTTCTCTTTGGGCATTGGCATATCCGGAGTACTATAATGACTTTGTAAACAGTCAGTTGCTAGTGTATAAAGATGCCGGTTGGCTAGGGGATGGTATTGCCACCAGCAAGTATGTTTCCGGAGTGGGAACCAATATGGTGAGCATCACTTTAGCGGGTGCTTATAATAGCGGAATTCGTAACTTTGATGTGGAAACAGCTTATCAGGCAGCCTTGAAGAATGAATTAGGCTGGGAAGGCCGCATTGAAGGGGCAGGCAAGATGGATGTGAAACAGTTTGTAGAGAGAGGGTATGTGCCTTATGAGAACAGTGTTCATTTCGGTACACATCCGGAAGGTTCGAGCTTCTCTGTATCTCACACATTAGAATATAGTTTTAGTGCTTATGCAGTGGCTCAATGGGCAAAAGCTTTGGGACGTACGGAAGATTATAAGCGTTTGATGGAGCTTTCTGCAGGTTGGGAAAAGTTGTTTGATGATTCGCTGAAGATGATTCGTCCGAGAGTACCCAATGGTGAGTTTATTGATAACTTTAATCCATTGGAATCATGGAGAGGTTTTCAGGAAGGGAATGCAATGCAATATACTTTCTTTGTACCGCAGAATCCGGCTCGTTTGATTGAAAAAGTCGGCAAAGATGAGTTTAACAATCGGTTGGATTCTATCTTCACAGAAGCCCGTAAGTCGATTTTTGGTGGTGGAAAAGTAGTAAATGCTTTCTCTGGTTTACAGAGCCCTTATAATCATGGAAACCAGCCCAGTCTTCATATTTCCTGGTTGTTTAATTTCTCCGGTAAGCCTTACCTGACACAGAAATGGACGCGTTTGATCTGTGATGAGTTTTATGGAACAAACGGAGAACATGGTTATGGTTATGGTCAGGATGAAGACCAGGGACAGTTAGGAGCCTGGTATGTGATGGCAGCAATGGGATTGTTCGATGTACAGGGAGGAGCTTGTGAACGGCCGACTTTCCAGATGGGCAGTCCATTGTTTGATAAGATTGAAATTAAACTTAGTCCGGTGAATGCAACTGGAAAAACGTTTGTGATTGAAACGACAGGTAATACCCCGGATGCATATTATGTACAGTCGGCTACGCTGAATGGCAAACCATTGGAACAGTGCTGGTTGTACCGGGATGAACTCTATAAAGGTGGGACATTGAAACTCACAATGGGAAATCAACCGAATGAGAAATGGGGAGTGGAAAATCCGCCTCATTGTTCTGAATAAACAGCTTATTTTCCTCGGTGTCGATGTTGCTTGACAGGACACCGGGGATTTTACATTTTATAATATAGTGGGTTAAACATGAAAACACAAAATTCTATTTATGCCGCCCTTCCCGTTCTTTTCGGGTTCTTTGTAATGGGCTTCTGTGACATAGTCGGTATTTCGTCCGATTATGTTCAACGTACTTTCGACTGGTCTCCCGTGATGACGGGATTTGTTCCTTCATTGGTTTTTATCTGGTTCCTGTTTTTAGGTATTCCTGTTGGAAATCAGATGAACAAATGGGGACGTAAAAATACGGTTTTACTTAGTATGGGAATAACGGTAGTGGGTATGCTGCTGCCATTAGTCGTTTATAACAGTGCGACTTGTATGATAGCTTATGCTCTTTTGGGAATTGGCAATGCCATTTTACAGGTTTCATTGAATCCGTTATTGAGTAATGTGGTAACCAGCCAACGTTTGCTGACAAGTAGTTTGACAGCAGGACAAGTGATTAAAGCTGTGTCTTCTCTCGTCGGGCCGGAGATTGTGTTGCTGGCTGTAGCACATTTTGGAGATGACAAATGGTATTATTGTTTTCCTATATTAGGCTTTATCACGTTATTGTCTGCCATTTGGCTGATGGCTACACCTGTTAAACGGGAAGCTTCCAGTGCCGCAACCCAACAACTTTCTATCAGTGATACTTTTTCTTTGTTGAAGGATAAAACGATTCTGTTGTTGTTTCTGGGTATCTTTTTTATTGTGGGAGTAGATGTTGCTACCAACTTTATTAGCTCCAAACTGATGGCGGAACGATTTGACTGGACGGCAGAACAAGTGAAGTTTGCCCCACAGGTTTATTTTTTAAGCCGTACGGTAGGTGCTTTGCTGGGTGCTTTCTTGTTAGCCCGTATTGCTGAAATGAAATATTTCCGTGTGAATATTGTTGCCTGTATTTTCTCTTTGCTTATTCTGGCCTTTGTAAAAAATGATATGGTGAATCTGATTTGTATCGGTGCTGTCGGCTTCTTTGCCTCATCCGTATTTTCTATCATTTACTCGATGGCTTTACAGGCAAGGCCGGAAAAAGCAAACCAAATTTCAGGATTGATGATTACTGCTGTTGCCGGTGGCGGAGTAGTTACCCCGGTGATTGGGTTTGCAATAGGAACAGTAGGTGTTATTGGAGGCGTTTTTGTTACTTTAGCTTGTGTGTGTTATTTGACTTATTGTGCTTTTGGGGTGAAGACCGCGAAAGCGTAGTATTATTGCGGAGAAGATGCTATCTTCGCCCGAATCCTACTTAGCGACTGCGGAGTTATCCACAAGTAAGACGCTATATGTTTTAAAGGTACATATTGCAATAATTCAGGAGTCTCTTTGATAAGGTTGAGATAGCGTTCTTTAGCCCGTGGGCTTCCCGAGCTGATAAGCCAGTTCTCCTGTTGAAGAAACTGATGATCCATGAGGCGGAGCCCCAAATTAGCGAGTCCGATGGATGAGGCGAATAGCTGATTCAGAGCTGTTCGGGAAATACAATAGGCCACACTGTCACACATGACCTCAATATTTATTAATGAGTAGGCATTATCTACATAGCCCCAGACGGAGAAAGCAGCTTCTCCGTCTGAAGCAAACCAGATGGTAGTATCCACTCCGTCTTTATGATAATAGGCTCGCCATATTCCTGTCTTGATAAAATAAAGATTACAGTTCTTTGTCCCCTCGCGTACTATTAAATCTCTCTTTTTGAAATGTACCTCTTCCATACAGTTCAGTAGAGACTGTACATAGGTTTCTGATACCTTGTATCTATCGCAAAGTTTTTCAATGAATGTTCTCATATTGCAAAGATACTTATCGTCGGCAGACAATGAAACGATCTTTCAAATAAATTCCGAAAATATAGAAAGTGGTTAATAACTCTGCCAATGGTACGGCTAGCCAGATACCCGGTATACCCAATACCGGAGGGAGCGCAAAGAATCCCATCAACATAAATACGACTCCCCGGAGAAGAGTGATAATTGTTGCTCGCTGACCTCTTTCGACACTCTGATAATAACCAATGCCAATCATGTTGACGGCAAAGAAAATGAATCCTACTCCGAAATAAGGAAGCCCGTTTACTGCTATATCGAATGCAGCGTAACTGCGGTCAATGAATAGCGAAACAATGTCACGACAGCATAGTACGGTAAGAATGAAAAAGCTGATACCGCAGATTAAAGCGGTCCGAATGGCGAGATGCAGGGTCTTTCGTACACGTTCGGGCTGTCCGGCTCCGAAGTTATAACTGATAATCGGTTGTGCGGATTGTGCAATGGCATTATAAACCATGAAGATGATAGGGAAGAAGTAACAGGCAATACTGAATGCTGCCACTCCGTCTTCACCGAGATGGTGGATGAAAACGTAGTTCCCCAGAAACATCATACAGGCAATGGAGGCTTCACTGATAAAAGCAGAACTTCCCAGTTTAATCATATAGCCGATGTTGCGAAGAGTCAGTAACAGACTTTTGATACTTAATTTTATCCGGCATAGATGGAGGGTACGAGAGAAACGGAGGAGGTAAATCAGTGTCATCAGCCCTCCTACAACAGTCCCCAGACTGGTGGCAAAAGCTGCTCCCATCATTCCCCAACCAAATTCGAAGATAAATATATAATCCAGTATGATATTGAGTATGGCTGCAACCGCATTACACATCATGGCATAGGTGGGCGAACCATCCAGGCGGATGCAGAACATTCCTATATTTAATACTTCGTAGAATACGAGAAAAGGGATGTACCATGCCATATATTCTATGGCTAACGGTAATAACCGGTCCGAACTACCCAATAATCTGGCTAATGGCTCTATAAAATAAAGACACAGAGCAGACAGGATAAGTATGAGCAATGCGGAAAAAGCAATTGCCTGAGTGATATTAATACTTGCCACTTTGCGTTTTCCCTGAGATAAATGAATGGAAGCCACCACCGAAGCTCCCACTCCGAACATCAGTCCAATCCCTGCTGCAATCATAAAAAGCGGTGCAGTGATATTTACTGCTGCCAGTGCGTCACTGCCAATTCCTTTTCCTACAAATATACCGTCCGTAATAACGAACAGAGCCGAGAATACCATCCCAAGTACTGTAGGAATTAGTAACTTACGGAACAACGTGGAGATGTTCATACTGCCGAAATCAATACTATCTTTCAGAACTTTCTACCTTTGTCATTGAAAATGGCGACAAAGGTAGGCTTATGAGAGGAGATAAAAATTACCAAATGGTAATTTTTGCTATATAGTAATAAGATAAGAAGAGGCACTTTGTTGATTCGTATGCTGATATGCAAGAAGTAGGGTATTATTATCCCAACGACAGAATCAATATTTGTGCCGTCAATACTCGCAGAAACATGGTGAGCGGATAGACCGTAGCGTAACCAACGGCAGGAGCATCACAAGAGGTCAGGTCATTGGAGTAAGCCAATGCCGGCGGATTGGTGGTAGAACCTGCCAGAACACCGATAAGCGTGAAATAATTCAGCTTGCAATAATATCGTCCTATCAATCCTGTAATCAGAAGTGGCAGGATGGTTATAATGACTCCGTAGCCTACCCATACATATCCTCCGCCATGAATGACTGTGTCTACAAAGCCTTCGCCTGCTCCCAAACCTACGCAGGCGAGGAAGATGGAAATACCGATTTCACGAAGCATCAGGTTGGCACTCATGGTGGTATAAGTAATCAGCTTGTATTTCGGACCGAAACGGCTAATCAGGATAGAAACGATGAGCGGACCGCCTGCCAGTCCTAGTTTCACAGGTTGCGGGATTCCGGGAAATGCGAAAGGAAGACTTCCCAGAATACATCCTAAAGCGATACCTATAAAGATAGGAATCAGGTTCGGGTGATTCAAGCGTTTCATGGAGTTGCCAAGTACTTTCTCTGCATGAGCAACAGCCAGTTCGGAACCTACAATGGTGACACGGTCTCCCATTTGTAACTGTAATTGTGGAGAAGCTACCAAGTCTACTCCCGAACGATTGACGCGGGTGATGTTTGCTCCGAAGTTATTTCTGATTTTGAGTTGTGAGAGTGTTTTCCCGTTCAATTCCGGTTTAGTAATCAGGATACGGCGTGAAATGAGTTCTTTGTTCAGTTGTTCCCATTCCATTTTGATTTCCTTTCCGAAGAATACAGTGATTGCTTCCACGTCAATCGGGGTAGAGATCACTAATATGATATCCCCTACATGTAGGGTTGTCTCGGAATTAACCAATTCGGTTTCTCCACCTTCGCGGTGTTTGATGCGGGAAATGACAAATTTACGGTTCAGTAACGGGCGGAGTTCTTTAATCTTGATACCGTCTACCGATTCGTTTCTCACCTCGATGGAGATAGGGCGTACAGTAAGTTCCTGAAGATGTCCCAGACCGACTTCTGCATCTTTTTCTTCTTGAGCAGTATTGATGCGCAGGAGATATTTCAAAGCAAGCAGTGAGAGGATGATACCTACTACACCCAGCGGATAACTGACAGCATATCCTAAAGCAATTTCGGGAGCGTCTATACCATTCAAATCACTGTTGGCCTGTTGTGCGGCTCCCAGTCCCGGAGTGTTGGTGACGGCTCCGGACAGAATACCTACCATTGTGGTAATCGGAGTTCCGGTGGTGAAGTGCAGGATGATAGTAATGGTTACTCCTAATACTACTACTAGCATGGCCAGCATATTCAAGGTGAAGCCACCCTTTTTGAATGCCGAAAAAAAGCCGGGCCCCACTTGCAGGCCAATTGAGTAAACAAACAGAATCAATCCGAATTCTTTCAGAAAGTGGAGCAGGTGTTCGTCCAGATTCATGTTGAAATGACCGAATACGATTCCGACAAAGAGTATCCAGGTAACTCCCAGAGATACTCCCCGCACTTTGATTTTTGCAAGGATGATTCCAAACGCTATGGTTAGTGACAGAATCAGTACGGAGTGTGCCACTCCGCCGCCCCAAAGATTGGGGTAACCTTCAAATAAATTTCTTAGAACTTCCATTGTGATTATTATATGATGATATTTAGTTTAGCTAAAAGTAACCCCGGAGAAATCACTTCTGCGGGGATACGCACACATTGAGCATGACGGTCTAATGCCGTCCTTTTGATATTTTAGCTAGAGAGAATTTATCCTCCTTCAATCATTTCCGATGTCATGACTACTCGATTATTTTTTACAGTTTGCCATTTTCCTATCCCACGAGTAAAAACAGCTATAAAGGTATGAATGGCAGGTCTTCTGACTGACTCCCTTCCTGATTCCTTCCCGACCTTGACTATCTATACCCGGTCAGTGGTAAAAGTAAATATCAAGAAGTTGAATAGAGTTTCACAGCAGCGGGACTGTCCGGGATTTACACCCGATTCCCTTTTAATTCAGATAGTTGATATGGCTATCTGAAACCAATTCGGGGGCAAAGATAGCGAATTTATATAGAACCCAAATGAATGCTACCTATTTATTTTATACACAGTCTGATTCTTGTCGGATATCTGTTTGTTTATTTGATGCGTACTCTCATCTCCTGCACATCAAACGTGACGGATTCATTTCGGAAAAGTCTTTCTATATGTCCGCTGCCCACCATTTCCGGAGTAGGCAGCGTGTACATCTGCGGATTATCTATGAGCATGATGGAGTCGCAGAGCGATAAGGCGATGTCGAGGTCATGAGTGGAGAATAAGACACATTTTTTTTCTTCCTGTGCCAGTTTCTTTAAAAGCAAACAGAGCTCGTAGCGGTTGGGTAAGTCCAGGAAGGCGGTCGGCTCATCAAGCAGGATGACGGGAGTATCCTGTGCAAGAGCACGGGCAATCATAATTCGCTGACATTCGCCATCGGACATTTTATCCATTGTCTTTTCTGCATAAACGGACATACCGACTAGCTGCATAGCGTCATCCACCCGCTTTTGGTCTTCCGGTTGCAGTTGGCCGATCCAGTTGGTATAGGGAGCACGCCCTAAAGCTACTACATCTTTACAGCGGAGATTAGCGATGCGTACTTTATCGGTGGTGACAAAGCTGATATTCCGGGCTAATTTTTCCGGTTTCAATGAAGCTATGTTTTTTCCTTGCAGAGTAATTTCTCCTGATTGAGGCTTTTCCAGTCCCATCATGGCACGGAGTAGGGTGCTCTTTCCCGTTCCGTTACGTCCTAACAGGGCAACGAGTTGTCCGCCTGTGATTCGGGCATTTACCGTTTCCAACAGCGTGCGCTGTCCATATCCTAATGTCAGTTCTTTAAGTTCTATCATTTGAATCTACGCAAGTTTTTAGCAATTACCCATAAAATAACCGGAACACCTAGCAAGGCGGTGATGCAGTTAACCGGAAGTAGGAACTTCTTGGCGATGATGTCGCAGAGAAGCATGCTGATAAGCCCTGTCAGCATGGTGCCGGGGACCAGTATCCGGTGGTCGGCATTGTTGAATAGCAGTCGTGTGACATGCGGTACTGCCAGGCCGATAAATCCTACCGGACCACAGAAAGCGGTGACCGTTCCTGTCAGCAGTGCGGTAGAAACGAAGATGAACGTGCGTGAACGTTTAATGTTCATTCCCATCGTTCGTGCATAATTTTCACCGAGCAGTAACAGGTTCAGCGATTTGATACAGGCTACGGAAATTAGTAAACCGATACATAACATCGGTATCATAATTCCCAGTTGGGTGACTGTGATGTGGCTAAGAGATCCCATTGACCAGAGTGTGAACATTTTCAGTTGTTCGGCAGAACTTAGGTATTGGAGTATCTGAATGATAGCACCTGCTACGTAGCCTATCATAACTCCCATAATCAATACACCGAGAATGTTTTTTACTTTCCGGCTGATAATGGCTACTCCCAATAAGATTACGGCAGTCCCTATCCAGCCCGAACCTACGATACCCAGCGACTGAAGAATTGGAAACTCCGCCCATCCAAGTAATGGAGCACCTAGTATGAACAGAGCTACGCCCAGTCCTGCACCAGAACTTACTCCCAGCAGGTAAGGATCTGCCAACGGATTCTGGAATACTGTTTGCATCTGTAAACCGCTAACAGAGAGTGCTATTCCTATCAAAGCCGCTACCACTACCCGTATGAAACGGATAGAAAGGAGAATATTCCGTGTCATTTCGTCACATTCGCCTCCGGTGAGTACAGCCCATACCTTGGTGATAGGAATATATGTATCTCCCGTTGCCATGTCTATCAGTAATAACAGTATGGCAACTATACCCAGTGTAATGAATAAAAAGGGAGTACGTTTATTAGGTTGTTTCATTCCAGATGTCTGTAATAGTAAAGTGAATCGGATACGAGTTCGGGGTGAAAGATATGAATCAGGTCACGCAATACGACGTCAGGACGTACCACTGCAGATTCCCAGTAGTCATTGCCTCCTGTCGGTGTTGTTCGTAAATTGTTGTTGTAAACAGTTTTTTCGCGTACAGCTTTGGCGTCTACAAATTTAGGATTGACCGTCTTTAGTTCATCCAACGTAGAAGCCATGCCTACATTAATCCAGTAGTCGGCTTTTTGTATCAGTTTGTAAGCCGTTTCCAGTCCGATGGGAGTGGAACTGTTAGAAGTGTTTTCTTTGTAGATGTAATCCGCACCTGCATCAGTTACCAATTGTGCCATGTAACTTTGTGTGGAAGGCATCACCCAACTGTCGTTCCACGGGGTATTGAGCATAACGGTAGGACGTTGCTCTACCGATTCGGTGAGCGCTTTTAAAACTTGATAACGTTTAGGGATTTCACGGAATATCTCGATGCCTTTTTCCCTGCTGTCTGTTAATTCGGAAAGAGCTACCAGCCATTCGGCTTTACCAAGCGGTGATTCCTCCAAATATTCTCCTACATACATATAGGGTATAGACAGTTCTTTCAGTTTGTCTGTTACGGCAGTTTGCGCATCTCCGATACCGTATAACAGGACAACATCCGGTTTCAGTCCCAATAATAACTCATAATTCATTTCGGGCCCCATATCCTTAATAGAATCTTTGTGTGCAAGGATATATGGATTGGATACATAGTCGATGCCCGATACTCCGATAATTCTGTCCACCTGTCCTAGTGCGTCAAACATGGCGATGTAGGAAGAAGCCATACATACGATGCGTTTTGCTCCGGCAGGAATCGTAGGACCGGTAAATCCGGCAGGCGCTTGTTCACCGTTGCGGGAAATGAAATAAGACATTTTCACGTCCTTGGCTCCCTGCCATGGGTTGGAAACCTGAATAAGTGTGCTGGCGGTATTGTCCGCACCCAGAATCTTGAATCCGGTTGCGTATTCGGGTGTATATACATCCTGTTTGAAAGCCTCCAGAGATGTCTTTTTGTTGGATATACAACTAGCCAGGAAGAGAAGACATAGCCATGTGAGGATTGAAATAGGAGATTTCATCTTTATTCGTGTATCTTTTAAATGAATAAATAATTTTCGGTGTCTGAAGATTGACATTGTGGGGCAAAGATAAGTATCTTTGGAGATATTCTTTCTTTTTTTATTGCATTTTCTCCGAAATCATTCCTATTTATGTATCTTTGCAGGGTGAATTTTGGTGTCGCTTTTCCGATGCTACGGAAAGAGTGGTGAAAAGGGAATCAGGTGAAAATCCTGAACAGACCCGCTGCTGTAAGCTCCGCTGAAGTTTTCCTGCAATACTCAAATCCACTGTCTCGATCATGAAGAGGCGGGAAGGGCGTCAGGAAAATGGAGTAAGTCAGAAGACCTGCCAGAATGAAGTTTTCGATACTTTCCGGGAGTAAGGTTCGAAAAATACTTGAATAATCTGAAGATTAATCTTATAGATAAAATATGAGCAGATATAATAG
>DXOJ01000448.1 GCA_019412865.1 Bacteroides sp.
TAAACCGCTTGGTTTGTACATCACGGGAGTTCGATCCTACCATGACATCAAATTCTCCTGGTTCATAGATATATTCCAAACCGGAATTATAGAATTTCAGATCATTTTCCGTGATAACGAAGTTAATGTCACGACTTTCACCACTCTTCAGGAAAATACGTTCAAAGCCTTTCAACTCCTTCAACGGACGGGCAATCTCTGCATATATATCACGAAGATATAGCTGCACTGTCTCGTAACCGTCGTAGTTTCCTTTATTGGTAACAGTCACAGAAACCGTTAACTCACCGTTTTTAGGTAAAGTTTCCGAGCTAATCTGAAGATCACTATAAACAAAGTCTGTATAACTCAAACCATATCCGAACGGATACAGAGGCTCATTACTCTCATCCAGATAATTGCTGGCATAACGATTAAATATACGATTGTCAGGATCAGGACGACCGGTATTCAGATGATTGTAGAATAATGGCAACTGTCCCACCGAACGCGGGAAAGTCGTTGTCAGTTTACCGCTTGGAGCTACCTTGCCGAACAGTACGTCAGCAACCGCATCCCCCGTTTCACTACCTCCAAACCAGACATTCAAGATGGAATGTACATTTGTAGCCTCCCAGTTCAAAACCAAAGGACGAGCCGTGAACAAAAGAAGTACGACAGGTTTGCCCGTCTTCACCAGAGCTTTTAATAAGCCTTGTTGAGCATCGGGTATCTCCAGATTGGTACGTGAAACCGATTCACCACTCATTTCCGCACACTCACCCAAAGCAGCTACAATCACATCAGCACGGGCAGCTATACGCAAAGCCTCATCCAATAACTGCCGGTTGTCTCCACGTTCAAGCGGCCGAATACCCGTAGCAGCCTTTTCCGTTTCTGCATCATAATATATGTTACTGCCTTTCGCGTATAGTATTTCAGCCTTATCACCCGCTGCCGAACGGATTCCTTCCAGTAACGTTCCGTGCCGGGAAGGAGTACATGTCATACTCCACATTCCACACATATTATTACGTGCATCTGCCATCGGACCGATCAGGGCAATCTTTCCTTTTATGTCCAAAGGAAGCAGATGATGATCGTTCTTCAACAAAACAAAAGTTTCAGTTGCAATCGTACGGGCGGAAGAACGATGTTCGGCCGTATAAAGTTTTTCCCGGGTACGCAGAGTATCACAATATTTATACGGATCGGAGAATAACCCCAATTTATATTTAGCTTCCAGGACACGACGGCAGGCCGCATTTATCTGTTCTTCCGTCACTTTTCCTTCTTTCAGGGATTCTTCCAGTGTGTTCAGAAAACCACAGGAAACCATATCCATATCTGTCCCTGCCTGCAAAGCACGTATGGAAGCTTCTTTCAGAGGGGCGACACCGTGGGAGGACATTTCGGCTATCGAATTATAATCTGTCACCAATAGTCCCCCGAAACCCCATTCATCCCGAAGCAGATCGGTCAGTAACCATTTATTGGCCGTGGCAGGAATACCGTCGACGATATTAAAAGAACTCATGACACTACCTACACCGGCATCAACGGCAGCTTTATAAGGAGCCAGATATTCGTTATACATACGCAGGCGGCTCATATCCACCACATTATAATCACGTCCTGATTCAGACGCTCCATAAAGTGCAAAATGTTTCACACAGGCAAGAATCTCATCGTTGCCCTGCATATTGTTTCCCTGATAACCACGCACATACGCTTTAGCCATTAAAGAACCCAGGTAAGGATCTTCCCCACTCCCTTCTGCGATACGTCCCCAGCGGGCGTCACGACAAATATCGACCATCGGGCTGAATGTCCAGTTAATACCGTCTGCGCTGGCTTCAATGGCAGAGATGCGTGCCATACGTTCGACGGCCAGAGTGTCCCAACTGCAAGAAAGCGCCAATGGGATCGGGAAAATAGTTTCGTAACCGTGGATAACGTCTGCACCTACAAGTAGAGGTATTTTCAACCGGCTTTCTTCTACCGCAAGGTGTTGCAGGACATTGATTTTCTGAATACCCTTGACATTGAAGAAGCCGCCTATTTCCTGTTTGCGAATCATATCGCTAAGTTCACCGTTCATCACCGAACCTGTCACGAGATCACCGCCCGAAGGCAGGTTCAGTTGTCCGAGTTTCTCACGGAGAGTCATCCGCTCCATTAAGTCGGTAATGAAACAGTCCATTTCCGCATCTTTCTCTCCCCCGGACGGTGAGCAGGCAAAGAGAGTAAGCCCGCAAAGGGCACAAGATATAAGATTTTTTATCTTCATTTTTCTTGTTATTGGGTTATTTATGCTTGTTGTCCGATTTTTCTTTCCACACCACTACTCCCGCAGGTTCAAGGCGTGCACTGCCAATCAGTACCTCCGCCTCATCGGGAATGACTATTTCCTGAATGTCCGACGTATAATTCAAGGCGATGTAAAAACCGTCACGCCATTCTTTCACTACTCCGTACGGCAAATCTTCGGTCGATACGCCTGCTTCTGTATATACACGACGTACCACCTCTTTTTCCAGTTTGCCGTCATCGGTATCCGTTCCGATATAAGTGACCGTTCCCTTACCCAGTTTGTGGTGTATCACGGAAGCGGCTCCTTTATAAAACTGGTCTGTATAGACAGCCCACACATCTGTTCCGGCAGCCGGTGTCAGTACGTCTCCCCAATTATTCCAGGCAAATTCCTTACCCTCGAAATCGATCTTTCCGTACAGATTGTGTGGCAGATGGTCATAATACAGGCTATTTATTCCGGCCAGTTGATGGATCGGAGCAGCCAAAGGAGCCTCCCACAGTTTGGCGTCACGGTCTTTCTGACCGGTACGGCAAGTCAGGATCAGATGTCCTCCCTTCTTCACATATTCAGTCCAACGTTGTCGAGTAGACCAAGGGAATTTCACCCTCAGCCTCTCTCGGAACCGTACGT
>DXOJ01000449.1 GCA_019412865.1 Bacteroides sp.
CTTTAGATTTGTTGTTACCCTTGTCCTGGCAATATTTGCTAATGTGGCAACCTATGCACAAGATAATGTGGTTGATGAAGTAGTTTGGGTAGTAGGTGACGAAGCTATTTTAAAATCAGATGTAGAAGAGGCCCGTATGGATGCCTTGTATAATGGACGCAGATTCGAAGGCGATCCTTATTGTGTAATTCCTGAAGAGATTGCTGTGCAGAAGTTATTCCTGCATCAGGCAAAGTTGGACAGTATCGAGGTTTCCGAAGCGGAAATCATCCAGCGTGTGGATATGATGACCAATATGTACATCCAGCAGATCGGTTCCAGAGAGAAAATGGAGGAGTATTTCAATAAAACATCCACCCAGATTCGTGAAACTTTGCGTGATAATGCACGTGACGGATTGACGGTTCAGAAGATGCAGCAGAAACTGGCAGGAGATATCAAAGTGACTCCGGCGGAAGTACGCCGTTACTTCAAAGATCTTCCACAGGATAGTATCCCTTACATTCCTACACAGGTGGAAGTGCAGATTATTACTTTGCAACCCAAAATACCCGTTTCGGAAATCGAGGATGTAAAGAGGACACTGCGTGATTATACGGATCGTGTGACAAAAGGAGAAATCGACTTCTCTACATTGGCCCGTTTGTATTCTGAAGATAAGGCTTCTGCCATTAAAGGTGGTGAATGTGGATTTATGGGACGTGGTATGATGGACCCCGCTTATGCGAATGTGGCATTCAGCTTGCAGGACCCGAAGAAAGTTTCCAAAATTGTAGAATCGGAATTTGGTTTCCATATTATCCAGTTGATTGAGAAGCGTGGTGACCGTGTTAATACCCGCCATATCCTGTTGCGTCCGAAAGTCTCGGAAAAAGAACTGACCGAGGCTTGTGCCCGTCTGGATTCTATTGCAGATGATATTCGTGCTAACAAATTCACATTTGATGATGCCGCTGCCGTTATCTCACAAGATAAGGATACCCGCAACAATCACGGTATCATGGTGAACATCAATGAACATTCAGGTATCACTACTTCTAAGTTCCAGATGCAGGATCTTCCTCAAGACGTTGCTAAGGTAGTGGATAAGATGAATGTTGGTGAGATTTCCAAAGCTTTTACAATGATTAATGAGAAAGATGGAAAAGAAGTATGCGCTATCGTGAAATTGAAAACTAAAATCAATGGTCATAAAGCAACCATCGCGGAAGACTATCAGGATCTGAAAGAAATCGTAATGGATAAGCGTCGCGAAGAGGTGTTGCAGAAATGGATTCTGAACAAGCAAAAACACACTTATGTACGCATCAACGAAAACTGGCAGAAGTGTGACTTCAAGTATCCGGGTTGGGTCAAGAATGACTGATATAACCTTGCTTTGACTTTATATGCTGAAAAAGAATAAGAAAAATAAACAACAAGACAGGCATAGATGGCTCCTTATAGGCTTTCTATGCCTGTTTGGTGTATGTCTTGTGGCACAAGTGAGGCCGACGGGACAGAAACCCACGGCAGGGGCTTCGACAAAATCGACTGCGGATACGTCTAAGACGGCTCCCAAAACCAAAACGCCGGCGGGTAATAAGAAACAATCGGACAACAAGAAGCAACCGGAGAATAAAAAGACCAAAGTTTACTTGCTTCATGCTGACGAAGGACAGGCGGATAAGCTGGCACGTCCGGATGTGCAGGTGTTGATTGGTAACGTGAAGTTGCGCCATGACAGTATGTATATGTACTGTGACAGTGCACTGATTTTTGAGAAAACCAACTCCGTAGAAGCCTTCAGCAATGTGCGTATGGAGCAGGGAGACACCTTGTTCATCTATGGTGATTATCTTTATTATGACGGAATGACGCAAATTGCGCAACTTCGTGAAAATGTGAAGATGATTAACCGGAACACGACCCTGCTGACGGACAGCTTGAACTACGACCGTCTCTACGATCTCGGATATTATTTCGAGGGGGGAACTTTGATGGATGAAGAGAATGTACTGACTTCTGACTGGGGCGAATATAGCCCTGCAACAAAACAGTCGGTATTCAACCATGATGTGAAGTTGGTGAACCCTAAGTTTGTGTTGACCTCCGATACATTGAGGTATAATACCGAAAACAAAATAGCAGTGATTCTCGGACCTTCCAATATTGTCAGTGATAATAATCATATCTATTCGGAACGGGGATTCTATAACACATTGACCGAACAAGCGGAATTGTTGGACCGTTCGGTCCTGACCAATCAGGGGAAGAAACTTGTAGGCGACAGTCTGTTCTATGACCGGATAATCGGTTACGGAGAAGCATTCGATAATGTGAAGATGACAGACTCCATCAATAAGAATATGCTGACGGGCGATTATTGTTTCTATAATGAATTGACGGACTCCGCGTTTGCAACAAAACGTGCTGTTGCTATCGATTATTCACAGGGAGACAGTCTTTATATGCATGGGGATACTTTGCAGATGGTGTCCTATAATCTGAATACCGATTCTTTGTACCGGTTGATGAAGGCTTACCATAAAGTACGTATGTATCGTACAGATGTTCAGGGAGTATGTGACTCACTGGTCTATAATTCGAAAGATTCTTGTATGACCATGTATACTGACCCTATTCTTTGGAATGACGGACAGCAACTGCTTGGTGAGCAGATCAAGATTTATATGAATGACAGCACGATTGACTGGGCGCACATTATCAACCAGGCGTTGACAGTGGAGATGAAAGACTCTATTCACTATAATCAAGTGTCCGGCAAGGAGATGAAAGCCTATTTCGTTAATGGAGATATGCGCCATATTGAAGTGATCGGTAATGTGCTGACAGCTTTTTATCCTGAAGAGAAAGACAGTACGATGACCGGATTTAATTGTCTGGAAGGTAGTATGCTGCATCTTTATATGAAGGATAAGAGAATGGAAAAAGGACTTTTTATCGGTAAATCCAACGGAACGATGTATCCGATGGACCAGATACCGCCTGATAAACTGCGTCTTCCCACTTTTGCCTGGTTCGACTATGTCCGTCCGCTAAATAAGGACGATATTTTCAACTGGCGCAGCAAGCGTGCGGGAGAAACATTGAAGCCGACTACCGACCGGCGACCAAAGACAGAAAAGCGAAACTTAATAAATATGAAGTAGTATGGGAATGTTTAACTCAATGAGAAAGCCCAGGGGCTTTAATCATCAATACATTTATGTAGACGAGCGGAAAGAAAAGCTCGCTAAGATGGAGGAGAACGCCAAACGTGACTTGGGGATGCTGCCGGAGAAAGAATTTAATCCGGAAGATATTCGCGGTAAATTCGTCGAAGGTACTACACATTTGAAAAGAAGAAAAGCAAGTGGCCGCAAACCGGTTTCTTTCGGAATTATACTGATAATCATTGCCTTCCTTCTCTATCTGTGGCATTATTTAGCAACAGGAAGCTGGAGTTTTTAATTGTTAATTTACGAAGTATGAGCGATATCATTCATTTGTTACCTGATTCGGTAGCTAACCAGATTGCTGCCGGTGAAGTGATACAACGTCCGGCATCTGTTATCAAGGAGCTAGTGGAGAATGCGATTGATGCAGATGCGCAAAATATACATGTGTTAGTGACTGATGCGGGTAAAACCTGTATTCAGGTGATTGATGATGGAAAAGGAATGTCCGAAACGGATGCCCGTCTCTCTTTTGAGCGGCATGCTACTTCCAAGATACGGGAAGCTGCGGACTTGTTTGCTTTGCGTACCATGGGATTTCGTGGGGAAGCATTGGCATCCATCGCAGCAGTGGCGCAGGTAGAACTGAAGACGCGTCCGGAATCGGAAGAACTGGGAACGAAACTGGTGATTGCGGGTTCTCAAGTGGAGAGCCAGGAGGCTATATCCTGTTCTAAAGGAAGTAACTTCTCTGTAAAGAACCTGTTCTTTAATGTGCCTGCCCGTCGTAAATTTTTAAAGGCTAATTCCACTGAATTGAGCAACATCCTTGCCGAATTTGAGCGTATCGCTTTGGTGCATCCGGAAGTTGCCTTTTCGCTTTATAGTAATGATTCGGAACTGTTCAATCTTCCGGTATCACAGTTACGCCAGCGTATTCTTGCTATTTTCGGTAAGAAGCTCAACCAGCAATTACTGAATATAGACGTGAACACTACCATGGTGAAAATCTCCGGATACGTAGCCAAACCGGAGACTGCCCGTAAGAAAGGAGCCCATCAGTATTTCTTTGTCAACGGACGTTATATGCGCCATCCTTATTTTCATAAGGCAGTCATGGAGGCTTATGAGCAGTTGATTCCCGCCGGTGAACAGATTTCCTATTTTATCTATTTTGATGTAGATCCGGCTAATATTGATGTGAATATTCACCCGACAAAGACCGAGATCAAGTTTGAGAATGAGCAGGCTATCTGGCAGATACTTTCAGCATCCGTTAAGGAATCGTTGGGTAAGTTCAGTGCTATCCCTTCCATTGATTTTGATACGGAGGATATGCCTGATATTCCGGCATTTGAGGAAAAGATATCTTCCGAACCTCCGAAGGTACATTATAATACAGATTATAATCCGTTTAAAGTCTCTGCCGGTGGCGGTGGTGGCGGATCGTATAGTCGTTCGAAAGTAGAATGGGAGGAATTGTACGGAGGGCTGACAAAAGCCAGTAAGATGAATAATCCGCAGCCGGAACCCGAAATGGATTGGGAGGATTCTTCTATTGGAGGCGAACCGGCCTTCGTGGAAGAAAAGATAGAGACGGTGACATCCGCCGCTTCTTCTACTTTGTATGCCAACGAACCGGTGATGGAAAAAGGAAATCAGCATTTGCAGTTTAAAGGGCGGTTTATTTTGACTTCAGTTAAATCGGGTCTGATGCTAATCGATCAACACCGGGCACATATACGGGTGCTTTTTGATCGCTATATGGTACAGATTCAACAGAAACAGGGAGTATCTCAAGGCGTTCTCTTCCCGGAAATATTACAATTACCGGCTTCAGAAGCTGCTGTTCTTCAAAGCATTATGGATGATTTGTCGGCAGTCGGCTTCGATTTGAGCAATCTGGGAGGCGGTAGCTATGCCATCAATGGCATCCCTTCGGGTATTGAAGGACTGAATCCGGTCGAACTGGTGCGTAATATGCTACATACAGCGATGGAAAAAGGGAATGACGTTAAGGAAGAAATCCAAAATATTCTGGCATTAACATTGGCGCGGGCAGCGGCTATTGTCTACGGACAGGTGTTGAGTAATGAAGAAATGGTAAGCCTTGTAGACAACCTTTTTGCCTGTCCCTCACCGAATTACACACCCGATGGGAAAACCGTTTTGACAACCATTAAGGAGGAGGACATCGAAAGATTATTCAAATAAAACAAATAAATTCATCTTTTCCTAAAACCTTTTAGTTCAGTTCGTGTTATTTAAATAGTTCAACAAAGAAAAAGATTTAAATAACCACTTAACTATTAGGTATATGAAAAAGATTCTGATGTTGCTGGCATTTGCCGGCGTTGCGTCTGTCGCTTCTGCGCAGCAGACAATGACTGTAACTGAATACGAAGTGATTCAGGTGCAAGATAAATATCAAGTAATAACTAATCCTTTCTGGAGTAACTGGTTCTTCTCTGTAGGAGGAGGTGCCCAGGTATTGTATGGAAACAATGACCATATCGGTAAGTTCAGAGATCGTGTTGCTCCCACATTTAACGTGTCTGTTGGTAAATGGGTAACTCCGGGATTCGGATTGCGTTTGCAGTACAGCGGATTACAAGCCAAAGGATTTACCACCAGCGAAAATGCTAATTATGTGGTTGGCGGTCCGAGAGAAGATGGTTCTTACAAACAAAGATGGGACTACATGAACTTGCATGGTGATTTGATGATTAACCTGAACGCACTTTTCGGTGGATACAATCCGAACCGTGTATATGAAATTATCCCTTATATTGGTGCCGGTTGGGCTCATGCTTATTCTCGTCCTCACACTAACTCCGCTACTTTCAATGCAGGTATTATCAACCGTTTCCGTTTGTCGAATGCTGTTGACTTAAATCTGGAGTTGAGTGCAACAGGTCTGGAAGGCAAGTTTGACGGAGAACATGGAGGTAAACCCGATTATGATGGTATTTTAGGTGCTACCATCGGGGTGACTTATTATTTCCCGACTCGCGGATTCCAACGTCCGGTTCCACAGATTATCTCTGAACTTGAATTAAACCAGATGCGTAACCAGATGAATGCAATGGCAGCAGCTAATATGCAATTACAACAGCAGTTGGCAAATGCACAACAACCGGTTGAAGTAGAAGATACTGAAGAAGTTGTTATAACAGATACTAATATTGCTCCACGTACTGTATTCTTCAAGATCGGTTCTGATAAATTGTCTCCGCAGGAAGAAATGAACTTGTCATATCTTGCCAGCAAGATAAAAGAATCTCCGAACGCTACATACACAATCAACGGATATGCAGACTCTGCAACAGGTACTCCGGCTTTCAACCAGAAGTTGAGTTTGGAACGTGCACAAGTTGTTAAAGACCTGCTCGTTAAGAAGTATGGCATCTCTGCCGATAGATTGAAAGTTGCAGCCGGTGGTGGTGTTGACAAATTCGGTCAACCGATTCTGAACCGTGTAGTATTGGTCGAATCAGCACAGTAATCATATAATTTCAGTATTCGGCGATTCTTTGTGATCGCCTGCTGAAAGAGAGAAGGCGGCTGAAAGCGAATCCTGAAATAAGGTATTTTCGCTTTCAGCTGCCTTTTCTTTTCTTATTTTAGGACCATTAATACTTGCCTGGGCTTTTGATTATGAGTTTGAGGTATATGGAAGCGCTTACACTGATTATAAATGTAGGTTGTTTTACCTTGAAGAAGCATAGCTTTAGGGAACGTAAAGCATTGCTTTTGCCTACCTAAAGCTACGCTTTAGAGGGGGAATAAGAGGTACTCCACACTTCCCCTGCAAATAGCTATTTTTTCAATCCCCCTTCACCTTTCTTCTGAACTCTCGATGAATAAACTGTTTGCGGGTGAAGGGAGGGCTTTTCATTACCGTATTCATCACATTACATATGTAAGCGTCTCCGCGATTCTATCTTGTCGGCCTTTTTTCATTCTTATATTTTTGCTATGTATAAAAATGAAGCATTATGGATTTA
>DXOJ01000045.1 GCA_019412865.1 Bacteroides sp.
TATTACTACTTATCCTCCTCGTGAATGTGGCATAGCCACTTTTGCCCAGGACTTGATCCGGGCTATCCTTTCAAAGTTTGGAGAATCTTACTCCATAAAGATATGTGCAGTGGAGTCCGATACGGAAAAACAGACTTGTACGGAAGACGTCGAGTATGTTCTTGATACGTCGGATATTTCTGCATATGCTACTTTAACCAGACAGTTGAATGAAAATTCTGAAGTTAAAATGGTGCTGGTGCAGCATGAATTCGGATTATATGCAGCGCAGGAAGAAGCTTTTCTGCAAATGTTGCAACAACTTCTCAAACCCGTGATTCTTGTCTTTCATACAGTACTTGCGCAACCTTCACCCGCCCTTTACCGGAGTGTGGGAAGAATGATGGCTACCTGTGCGAATCTGGTAGTCATGACACAAAACTCCCGGGAGATTCTCCTGCGGGATTATCAGGCAGATGGAGATAAAATTACGGTGATCCCTCACGGTACCCATTTAGTATCGTTCAGAGATAAGAGCAAATTAAAAGATTTTTATCAGCTTTCGGGCAGGCGTGTGCTTTCTACCTTCGGGCTGCTCAGTCCCGGCAAAAGTATCGAAACCACATTGGATGCCTTACCGGCCATTGTGAAGACGAATCCTTCTGTGATATTCCTTATTATCGGCAAAACGCATCCGGGGGTGCTGAAAGTAGAAGGAGAGAAATATCGTAATTTGTTGGAAGCGAAAATAAAGGAGTTGCATCTGGAAGAACATGTGCTCTTTATCAATCAATATCTTGAACTTCCCGTCTTATTGGAATATTTGCAGTTGACAGATGTGTATCTTTTTACTTCAAGTGACCCGAATCAGGCAGTGAGCGGGACATTTGTTTATGCGTTAAGCTGCGGATGCCCGATTATAGCTACCCCTATTCCCCATGCATTGGAATTGTTGAGTGATGATTCCGGTATCATCTTCGACTTTAAGAATTCGGAGCAGTTGTCCGAAGCTGCCAATCATCTGCTTGCTGATGAAAAGTTGCGGACTCAGATGAAACTGGTCGGTCTGCAGAAGACAGCGGCTACAGCTTGGGAAAATGTGGCTATTGCCTATGCGTCTCTTTTCCAGAAAACGGGCAGGGTGGAAGAGGAACTGATTTACTCTCTGCCTCCCATAGACACTTACCATATCCGGCGCATGAGCCGCCAGTGGGGAATTATCCAGTTTTCGAAAGGAAATCGTCCGGACAGTTCCACCGGTTATACATTGGATGATACGGCACGTGCGTTAATGGCGATGTGTCAGGTGGTTGCTACGGGACAGGGAAAAGTGAAAGAGCGGTATGTCAAGACCTACTTGAATTTTATCCGTTACTGTCAGCAGCCGGACGGCTCTTTTTTGAATTACGTGGATAAAGATGGAATATTCACTTCGCAAAATGAGGAAGTGGGACTGGACGATAGTAATGGACGGGCTGTTTGCGCTTTGGGATATTTTATTTCTTGTGCCGGGCATTTTCCCGCTCCGTGGAAAGAGGAGGCGGAAGCTATTCTCAAGCGTACCTTCCAACGGTTCGACCGGATAGAGTCTCCCCGTAGCATTGCTTTTATGCTCAAGGGATTCTACTATTATAGCCGTGAATGTCCTTCGGCGCAGACCGATGCGTGCATCTGGCTGTTGGCCAATAAACTGGCGCAGATATATCGTCGAACGGCAGAAGTGCATTGGCGATGGTTTGAGGCATATCTCACTTATGATAATGCCATTTTGCCGGAAGCAATGTTGTTGGCCCATCTGGCTATTGGCAGAGAGGAGTATAAAGAAATAGCCCGTGAATCTTTCGAATTCTTATTGAAAAAAGTATTTGTAGGCAATCGTATTCAGGTGGTTTCCAATCAGGGATGGATGCACAAAGGGAAGAGCAGTCATGGATTTGGAGAACAGCCCGTAGACGTGGCGGGCATGGTGATTGCTCTGAAGACCTTTTATCAAGTATTTAAGGACGAAAAATATCTTCGTATGCAAAAAGATGCTTTCAACTGGTTTCTGGGCAATAACCATTTACATCAGATTGTTTACAATCCTGCTACCGGTGGTTGCTATGACGGACTGGAAGAAAATAACATCAATTTGAATCAGGGAGCGGAATCTACCGTTTGCTATTTGATGGCACGACTGTCTCTTTTATCTGACTAATTCCGTATATTTGCAGGCATAAACTGCAATGTTATGAAATCGGTATTTATTAAGGTGCTTCGTGTACTGATGCTTTTTATAGTTATTATTTCGTGTGCTGTCGGTTACGTTGTTTATGAAGATACGTTGGCCAGTTGGTGGATACCTGTCGGAGTGGCTTTAGTGATTGCTATTCTTACACTTCCTCTTTATAAAAAGTGGACATGGTTGACGGCAGGAAGTGATAAAACCCTCAATCTGCTTTGCCATGTGGTTTGTGTGGGAGCTGTCAGCTATGCATTGTTTCTGGTGGGAAACTATTGTCTGGCGGATTCTGCTTCCACGCAGGATGAAAAAGTTATCGTGCAGAAGAAACTTCAGAAGACGTATAAGAAGACACGCCGGGTAGGTAAGCGGCGTTATGTGTCGGATGGTGTGCGTAAGGAATACTATCTACAGGTGGCCTTTGAGAATGGAACTGTGGAAACGTTGCACGTATCACTCTCTACCTATAATAAGACCCGGCAAGGCAAAACAAAGACACTGACTTTGCAGAAAGGATTCTTCGGGCTTCCAGTGATAACGAAAGGACTTTAAAATATAATTGCTGCAAGAACTTCCGGAACTGTTCTCTCTTGCAGTCTGTGAAGGGGAAAAGGGATTCCGGTGTGGAAACCGGATCGGAAAGGCTAGACAATAATATAATATATACTAT
>DXOJ01000450.1 GCA_019412865.1 Bacteroides sp.
CTAAAAATCATTCAAATAAATTATAGAACTATGCTAAAAAAAATTGCACTTGTAATGTTGCTTGCACTCCCAATGGGTGTATTTGCACAGAACCTGAAATTCGGCCACATTAATGCACAGGAAATCATCACTGTGATGCCGGAATTCACCAAAGCTCAAAATGATATTCAGACTTTAGAAAAACAACTTACTGCCGAACTACAGAGAACGCAGGAAGAATTCAACAAGAAATATCAGGAATTCCAACAAGCTATCGCTAAAGATTCTCTTCCTCCTAACATCGCTGAAAGAAGACAGAAAGAGTTGCAGGATATGATGCAGAGACAAGAGCAATTCCAACAGGATGCTCAACAACAAATGCAGAAAGCTCAAAATGATGCAATGGCTCCTATCTACCAGAAGTTGGACAATGCTATCAAAGCAGTAGGTGCTGCTGAAGGCGTGGTCTATATCTTCGACCTGGCAAGAACTTCGATTCCTTACGTGAACGAATCACAGAGCATCAACTTGACTAACAAGGTAAAAGCAAATCTTGGTATCAAATAAGACCTGACCAAGAATAAAGAAATACCAAAAGGGAAAGAGAAAGAAGGATCATCTTCTTTCTCTTTCCCTTTTTTTGGTGTACATTTGCGTATATAAATCAAGTTTGTCATGAAGCAACATCTATCCCATACGCCCGGCCCAATCGGAGTATTCGACTCCGGCTACGGAGGTCTGACCATCTTAGACAAGATTAGAGAAGTATTACCGGAATATGATTATATCTATTTGGGAGATAACGCACGTGCCCCCTATGGGACACGTTCTTTCGAAGTCGTATACGAATTTACCCGGCAAGCCGTCAACAAACTGTTTGATATGGGATGCCATCTGGTTATATTAGCTTGCAATACTGCTTCCGCCAAAGCTTTGCGCAGCATTCAGATGAATGATTTACCCCAAATTGATCCTGCCCGCCGTGTGCTCGGAGTCATCCGCCCCACTGTAGAATGTGTTGGAGAGATTAGCAAGAATCAGCATATCGGTGTACTGGCAACAGCAGGCACCATCAAATCCGAATCGTATCCATTAGAAATACATAAACTGTTTCCTGAAATTCAAGTCAGCGGGACAGCATGTCCGATGTGGGTATCCTTAGTTGAGAATAACGAATCACAAGACGAAGGAGCAGACTATTTTATCCGGAAGTACATCGACCAATTACTGTCAAAGGATCCTCAAATAGATACTGTCATTCTCGGATGTACCCATTTCCCCATACTTCTACCTAAAATCCGGCAATACATCCCGGATCATATCAGTGTAATTGCACAAGGAGAGTATGTTGCAGAAAGCCTGAAAGACTATCTGAAAAGACATCCCGAAATAGATGCCAAATGTACCAAGAATGGCAACTGCCAGTTTTACACGACCGAAGCGGAAGAAAAGTTTTCAGAATCGGCCTCTACTTTCCTGAAACAGCAGATTAGCGTAAAACATATCACACTCGAATAATTTTTAAGAAAATAAATAACCATTTCTCTCTCTTTTTTGTTATATTTGTAGATAACAACCCCTAATAAGTAAGATCATGAAAGAAGAAGATTATAGCAAGGCAATAGAAGTATTCTCCGGATCCCCCTGGGAAGCCGAGATCATTAAAGGGTTATTAGAAAGCAATAATATCCGTTGTGTAATCAAAGATGGAATTATGGGGACATTAGCACCCTATATCGCTCCTTCCGTATCCGTCCTCGTGACAGAGGAAGAATACGAAGCAGCTACCGAGCTAATCAGAAGTCGGGACGAGAAAGGTAGCGATTGATACGGTCCAGTCCTTCTTTGATATTCTCCAATGAGTTTGCATAGGAGAAGCGTACATATCCTTCACCTCCCGTACCAAAGTCCACCCCGGGAGTAATGCCGACATGCGCATGTTCGAGTACATCGAATGCAAAGCGATAAGAGTCGGTAGTAAATTTGCGTGCGTTGGCAAAAATGTAAAATGCTCCTTGAGGTTCTACTTTAATCTCAAACCCCATTTCCCGAAGACGAGTAATCATGTACCGGCGACGCTCATCATAAATCTGTTTCATCCGTTCCACATCCGAATCAGCCTGCCGCAATGCAGCAATCCCAGCCTGTTGGGCAACGCTGGACGCACAAATAAATAGATTTTGCTGCAACTTCTGCAAAGAACGCATACAAGATTTAGGTGCAATCAAATAACCCAGCCGAAGACCTGTCATCGCAAAACGTTTAGAAAATCCGTTCAAGACAAAAGCCTGATCGGTATATTCAAGAATGCTGTGCGCACGTCCTTCATAGACAAGTCCATGATAAATCTCATCCGAAATAACAGGAACTCCCAATGCTGCCACTTCTCTTAAGAATTTTTCATCCAGCAACATTCCGGTCGGATTCATCGGAGAATTGATAAAGATAGCCGCTGTATGTGGATTCACACATTTACGAATAGCTTCTATGTCGTATTGCAGATATTCTTTAGACAAAGGAACCAAAACGGGTTTAGCCTGGGTAGCCAACACAAAATTACGGTAACAAGCGTATCCCGGATTGGAAAGAATCACTTCACTATCCGTATTACAGAGCAACATCAACGCAAGAAGAATGGATGGAGAAGAGCCGGAAGTCACCACAATGCAATCCGGATCTACCGTCACTCCATATTCCCGTAGATAAAAAGCAGCAATTTCCCGCCGGAGTTCCGGGTCTCCCAAAGAATGTGTATAGTGAGTAAGATGACGATCATAAGCCGCTTTTGCTGCTTCCGACACACAAGACGGTACATCAAAATCGGGTTCACCAACTTCCAAATGAATAATATCAACACCTTGTTTCTGTAATTCGTTTGCCCTCTCCAACACATCCATTACGATGAAGGAGGTCATCTGTTCTACTTGTGGATTTGTATGTTTCATTGTTTATCTTTTCTCTATCTGGCTGCAAAGATAATTCTTTTTAGCCTGTTTTGGTAGCATATCGGCAAAAAGCTCTATATTTGTGCTTTCAAATCGTTAGTAAGGATGAAACAGGAATTTACACGAATCGCAGTAAAAGTAGGAAGCAATGTATTAACACGCCGCGACGGAACGCTGGACGTTACCCGTATGTCGGCACTTGTTGACCAGATAGCGGAATTACACAAGTCCGGGGTAGAAATCATTTTGATTTCTTCGGGAGCTGTTGCTTCCGGACGCAGTGAAGTGCATCCGCAGAAAAAACTCGATAGTGTAGATCAGCGCCAATTATTTTCTGCTGTGGGTCAGGCCAAACTAATCAACCGTTACTACGAACTTTTCCGTGAGCACAATATCCCTGTCGGCCAGGTACTGACAACGAAGGAAAGTTTTGGTACTCGCCGCCATTATCTGAATCAGAAAAATTGCATGACGGTAATGCTTGAAAATAATGTCATTCCTATTGTCAACGAAAACGATACAATTTCCGTCAGCGAGCTGATGTTCACCGATAATGATGAATTGTCCGGACTCATCGCTTCGATGATGGATACGCAGGCACTCATTATCCTAAGTAATATTGATGGGATTTACAATGGTTCTCCTTCCGATCCAAACTCTTCTGTTATCCGGGAGATCGGTCACGGCAAAGACTTATCCAACTATATTCAGACAACTAAGTCCAGTTTCGGACGGGGGGGGATGTTGACGAAAACCAATATTGCCCGCAAAGTTGCTGATGAAGGAATTACAGTGATTATTGCCAACGGGAAGCGGGATAATATTCTGGTAGATTTATTACAGCATCCTGAAGAAACTCTTTGTACACGTTTTATACCATCAGACGAACCGGTATCCAGCGTCAAAAAGTGGATTGCCCATAGCGAAGGTTTTGCCAAAGGGGAAATTCACATAAATGAATGCGCTACAGAAGTTCTAAACTCTGAAAAAGCTGTCAGCATCCTCCCGATTGGAATCACTCATATTGAAGGTGAATTTGAGAAAGATGACATTGTACGTATCATGGACTTTCAAGGAAACCAGGTTGGCGTTGGAAAAGTGAACTGTGACTCCAAACAGGCACAAGAAGCGATTGGCAAGCATGGAAAGAAACCAGTAGTACATTATGACTATCTATACATTGAATAATTAATAATAAGAATTTCTGTTTTATCCGATTTTAGACTAAAATTAGCTTGTTTCTGTACGGTTTTCACCACAGAGTACACAGAGGTGAATCTTGTTCATGACTGCACGGTAATAAACTGTTTCATCCTATTCTAGCAAGGGGATATTCTCACTGCAATGAGAAAAAGTTCTCATTGTAATGAGTATTTCTTCTCATCCCTATGAGTATTTTTTCTCATAGGGATAAGTATAGTTGAGAATGTTTACGGAAGTTTTTTTGAATTATAATTGTATGAGTTTACCTCATTTCTGCAC
>DXOJ01000451.1:0-2521 GCA_019412865.1 Bacteroides sp.
TACTGTTTCCGTACAATATTCCGCAGATGGGCACTTTTTAAGGGACGACTATTTAATTCTCTATGTCATGGTAGAGAAGTTAAATGAGGGGAGTTTTTATATATAAGCCTTTTCTATCCTTTCGGATATATCGCTTTTTATTTATTGACTATATTCTCCGGTTTTCCGGCAATGTAAGCCTGAAGGTTACTGATTGCAATATTCATCAGACGTTCACGAGCCTCGATGGTTGCCCAGGCAATGTGCGGAGTGATGTAGCAGTTCTTCGCAGTCAATAATGGATTGTCGGCACAAGGCGGTTCAGTAGAAAGCACGTCTACTCCGGCTGCATAAATCTTGCCATTGTTCAAAGCGTCTGCAAGGTCTTGTTCGTTGATAAGCGGGCCGCGACCGGTGTTGATTAAAATAGCTGTCGGCTTCATCATACCCAGACGGCGTGCATTTACCATTTCGCGTGTCTCCGGAGTAAGCGGGCAGTGCAAACTGATAATATCACATTCGCTGAACAACTGATCTAAATCCATCTTCTTGATTTCCGGTGGTAACTGGAAGTGCGATTTAGAAGTCAATGCATACACTTGCATACCGAAACCGATCGCAACACGCGCTGTGGTATATCCGGTATTTCCCAGTCCTACCAGACCGATTTTCTTTTCCCGCAGTTCCATCAACGGAGTGTCCCAAAAACAGAAATCCTTGTTGTTGGTCCAACGACCTTTATGCACTTCTTCAGAGTGGTGTTGCACTTGTTGAGTGATGTTCAGGATATGCGCAAATACCATTTGAGCAACGGAAGCGGTGCTGTATGAAGGAATATTAGTAACGACGATTCCCCGTTCTTTTGCAGCAGCTGTGTCTACCACATTGTATCCGGTAGCCAACACACCGATATATTTCAGTTCGGGCAGTGCAGCCATGTGGTCTGCATTGATGATTACCTTGTTAGTCAGAATTGCTTCTGCACCGGCTGCACGTTCTAATACCTCTTCCGGAGCTGTACGGTCATAAATTGTACATTCTCCAAGCACCTTCATACCCTCCCAGGATAAATCTCCGGGATTGGCGGCATAGCCGTCTAAAACTACAATCTTCATTTCAATTTCAATATTATTAATATGTTATAATGTTTCCTACTGCTTTATTTTGCTTTTAGCTTTTCTTACAGAAGGGAGTGACTTATTTTACGAACACTTATTTCTTAAATTTGTCTCCCCACAACTGTATCATTCGCTCGGCATGTTTCTGCTCTGCCGGATTGTTTTGCGGTTGCCATATCCGTTTGTCTTTCAATTCGTCCGGAAGAAATTGCTGTTTGACAAAGTTACCTTCATAGCTGTGTGCATATTTATATTCCTGTCCGTATCCCAACTGTTTCATCAGTTTGGTCGGAGCATTGCGCAGATGCAAGGGGACAGGCAGATTACCGGTTGACCGGACTAACTCTAATGCATCGTTAATTGCACTGTATGCCGAGTTGCTTTTAGGGCTGGTAGCCAGATAAATCGTTGTTTCAGCCAAAGGAATCCGTCCTTCGGGCCAACCGATTTTCATCAATGTATCAAAGCACGCATTAGCGAGAAGCAATGCATTCGGGTTTGCCAAACCAATGTCCTCGGAAGCAGAGATCACAAGCCGGCGGGCAATGAAAGCAGGATCTTCGCCTCCTTCTACCATACGGGCAAGCCAGTAGATCGCTCCGTCAGGATCGCTGCCGCGGATAGACTTGATGAAAGCCGAGATAATGTCATAATGCATCTCTCCATCTTTGTCATAAGCCAGTGGATTCTGTTGCAAGCGTTCGGTCACCATTTCATCGGTGATGACAACTATTTCCTCCGTCTCCGATTGTACAACAAGTTCCAATATATTAAGCAGTTTGCGGGCATCTCCACCGGAGAAGCGCAGCATGGCTGTTGTTTCTTTCAATTCAATTTTTCGTTCCTTCAGCACGGTATCCGTAGTGATGGCGCGTTGCAGAAGTTCCAGCAAATCTTCTTTTTCCAAAGATTTGAGTACATAAAGCTGGCAACGGGACAGGAGAGGGCGGATGACCTCGAACGACGGGTTTTCCGTTGTTGCACCAATCAGCGTGACTGTTCCGTTCTCTACAGCTCCTAACAGTGAATCCTGCTGTGACTTGCTGAACCGATGGATTTCATCGATAAACAGAATCGGACTGGACTGCGAAAAGAAACGGTTGCTCTTGGCACGGTCTATCACTTCGCGCACATCCTTCACACCGGAAGTTACGGCACTCAAAGTATAGAAAGGCGTCTCCAGTTTGTTGGCAATGATCTGTGCAAGAGTCGTTTTACCTACTCCGGGAGGTCCCCAGAGAATAAAAGAAGAGATGCGTCCTGCGTCAATCATCTTCCGCAAGATGGCTCCCGGTCCAACTAAATGTTTCTGACCGATATATTCATCCAAAGTTTTTGGCCGTAACCGTTCTGCTAAAGGTTGCATAATTTTTTAGAATACCATTAATACCATGAAACGAATACCGTTCTTGTTGATACCCGGA
>DXOJ01000451.1:2531-9425 GCA_019412865.1 Bacteroides sp.
CTTCGGGTCCATCACGAAACTGGTGAATTTACCGTCGCGTGTCGGGAAACGGAACAAATCGGGATTGTTGCTCTTAAACGGATTATTCTTATCCGTCAATGTTCCCCACAAGGCACGTACGCGGAACATTTCCCTCCATTTCAAGTTCTTGATAAGGGGAATACGGTTGAATAGTTTTCCATTCATATCATAAGATAATGACATGGAGGCGTAACGGTCGTTCAGGAATTCCATGTTATTAATCAAGTTGAACGTTTCGCGCTGGGTGATGTAGGACAAGTTAGCTTCCGGCAAGATCAACAATGGGAAAGGAACCGTGTTCCATTCTGCGCCTGCTTTTAAGCTACAGTCAATCTTTCCCCAGGAAGAGGGAAGCCAGAAACGTTTCCACACACTTGCTTCCGTACGGTTAAAACTGTAATCTCCGCCTAGTACTCCTTTGAAACCCATGGCGTGAGTCAATGTAAAGATAGGAGCATCCAGCGATACGGGCACGCGGCGTTGTTTGGAGTTGACAAATGATTCGCCCGGAGCATAACGCAGCGTCAGACTTGCTTCCGAAGTCGTGACATCATGTACACGGGTTTGTGCGGCATCATTGCGCAGATATTCCAGTTTGCCGGTAGGTTCGTCGTTGCGATGGCGCAGCATGGCTTTCACTCCGAATCCTGTCAGCGTTTCAAGTTCATAATTAATGGTGGCGTCACGCATATACGACATTTGGTCTACTGTCGTTGTTTTTACCGACAGGAAGATATTGTCTTTATCCGTGAACAGGAATTTATCCATCGGAGACATTACGTCATAACTGTACGTAGCCGAAAGATAATGTTTCGGGAATTCCCAGACTACATAATCGCGTTTATTAAACGAATAAGTCACCGTACCGCTATATTTCCAGCGTTCGTCTTTCAGACCGTAAGCTCCGTATCCGTTCAAGAACCAGTGTTTATGGAAATGAGCCGTTGTCATGCCGCTCAACCGGAAACGGGTACCATCAATGTAGTTGCTCGAAATCATGGTGTTGATAGGGCCGATATCCACTTTGCTCGGATGGCCTTTGCTTCCTGTTTCCACAAAGTTTTCAATCAGTGCTTTCGCTCCGAAGATGATGTACTTGAATCCCGGTATCTGTTCGAGGCGGTTGACGAATACATCCATCGAGCTTTCTTTCTTCGTCAGCGGTACTTGACGGACACTTGCCCAATATTCATCGCTTTTCGAAAGCATATCCGCTTCTTTTATCACGCTGCCTTTCAACCGGAACAGTCGTTGTTCGATAGGATCGAATTTATAATTACTATATTTTGTAGTTCGTTCCACCTGCAATCCGCCTGCCGTTTTGTTGGAATTCCAGGATAGGTCTACGGTCATGTCATCATCCGCCAATACCCAGTTGCCGTTAGGAAGTTGCTCGTACTGTTGCACGATGTCCATGCGGTTGACGAAGTTTACCCCTGTCTTTTTAGGCAGGTTCATCGTACACTTCTGAACGGCATAAGTAGAGTCGTTCAATACGTAAAGATGTCCGGTGAATCCGAAGTCCTGCGAGTTTTGCGGAACAAACGTGAGGTGGACACATTCGCGCCTGTTTACCATCAATGTGTCCATCAGATAATATTTATAAAATGAGATGGCATTGTTACCGATAGGGCTCACGAAGCGCTGTTGGAGCAACCGGATATCATCGTCGTAGATATTGATGTCAGCAAATACGTCTTTCAGTACAGTGCCGAGCATATCTCCTGTGGAGAAGAATTCTTCTATACCATTGGAGTTCTTGCCTTTGATGATCGTTTTTTTGTTTTCGGGATTTTTGCGATAGATGGTTTGCGAAGCCGTCTCCTGTACGGAAATCGGGAGAATCAATTTATTGGTTGTTTCCGAAACTTCCACCTGATCTTTTAGGAATGAATATTTCTTGTAGATTCCTTTTTCCAGTTTTTCCGGCGTGAGGTCGTTGATAGACATCTTCATTTTCTCGTACTTGTCGTACTGATAGTATTCATTCACTTCAAGGACTTGTGCCTTTTTGTGTTCGATTACTTTCTTCATGAATTCGACTGCCGGGTTGTTTTTACGGGAGTATTTTTCTTTTTGAGGTTTCACTACAACCTCGTTCAGGAGCACATTATCCGGAGCCAGCTTAACGTTTACCGTCTGATTGTTGGAACCGACTTTAACTGTTTTACTGATATAACCTACAGCGGAGAACACAAGAGTTCCTCCGTTTCTGCGGGCTTCAAGATTGTATTCTCCGTCAATATTGGTGATGGTACCCATATCTCTCTTTTCCTGATAGTAAACAGAGATATACATCAATGGCTCGTGGGTAACAGAATCAGTGACTACCCCTTTTATTTGCTGCGCAAAAGCATTTGAAGCTGCCAATACGAGTAAGAACAGTATAAGTATTTTGCTATATTGTTGTTTCATAACGTACGTAGTAGGGCGCAAAGTTAACAAATAACTCTAAGGATAACAGAATATATAACTTTTTTTACCCATCGTTTTTTGTTGTTTACAAGCTTTGGTTGTCCGTCAATGAAAGGGAATGGGGCAATTCACCTTTCGATAAATTAGTTTCCCGCGTAGATAGTGATTGTTTCTCTATGGGAAACCTTTGTTCCCCCTATGGGGAAACTCTTGTTTCTCTACGGGGAAACAACAGTTCCCTTACGGGGTAAATAAAGTCTTCCGGCATGAAATGGAAAGTAACGTGCCGGAAGATGAAATGTATCCCTGTAGCAGTACTATTTTTTATCAGTCAATATCTGCACGATACGTTCTGCTGTACGCCCGTCCCAACGCTCGGGAAGTTCGCCTCTTTTCCATTCACCTTGCATCAGGGTGTTCATTGCTTTGGCAAGCAGGGCAGGATCTTCCCCGACAAGTTCGTTGGTTCCCATGCGCCATGTTTCGGGATGTTCGGCATACGTGTTGAGCGTGATACATGGAATACCCATAAATGTTGCTTCTTCGGCCACATTGCCCGAATCCGTAATGATTCCTTTTGCCTTGTTTATCAGATAACCGAAGAACAGGTAATTCTGTGGCGGCATTATGTGGAGGTTCGGAGCTTCGATGCCTAATTCTTTGATGGCATTTCGTACGTATGTGTGCAGCGGTGCTACGATAGGCATACCGGCAGATTTTTCAATGATTGTTTTCAGCAACTGACGCAGGTTTCCTTTGTTGTTCAGCAATACGCGACGGTTGAGGGTGAGCAGGAGATAATTTCCCTCTTGCAGTCCCAATACGGAAAACCATATCGGTTTGAGCAAACGGTTCCGGTTGTAACGAACGGTATCTATGAGAATGTTGCCTACATAATATACATTTTCACTTTCCGTTCCTGTCTGGTTCAGGTTGCGGTTGGCAACCATGCCGGCAGTGAATAGATAGTCGGATATTCCATCTGTAATCATGCGGTTGACCTCTTTCGGCATCTTCATGTCGAAAGAACGGGTTCCGGCTACGAGATGCGCTACCTTGATTCCTTGTTTCTTGGCAACGATGGCACAGCTCATGGTGGCAGTCAGATCGTCTACCACGAGAACTACGTGTGCCGGATTCTCCGTCAGTTCCTGTTCGAAGGCTATCATGATTCCGGCTGTCAAACTCGTTGGATTACTGCTTTCCACTCCCAGATAAACATCGGGAGCTTTCATATCAAGGTCCGAAAAGAGAGAAGCATCCAGACTTGTATCGTCTTTCCTTCCTGTATATACCAGTCGGTAAGAGATACTTTTACCCAGCGCCCGTGCGGCCTCAATAGCGCGTGTAATGGGAGCTATCTTCATAAAATTGGGGCGTGCCCCCGCAACAATTGTTATTTTCATATTGTTTCTATCTTATTCGGTTTAATTCGTGAAGCAAAAGTACATTTTCTTACGGAATTTATTTGTTACTTTGCATACAAAATAACAAATATATGCCCACATTCGTTCAAATTCTTGATTTTATAGGCACATTTGCCTTTGCTATTAGTGGCATCCGGCTGGCTTCGGCGAAACGTTTCGACTGGTTCGGTGCTTATGTGGTAGGACTTGCTACAGCTATCGGTGGCGGTACCATCCGTGATGTCCTGCTCGATGTGACACCGGGATGGATGACTGATCCCATATATCTGATTTGTACGGGACTGGCTTTGCTGTGGGTGATCTGTTTCGGACGTTCGCTCATACGGCTCAATAATACTTTCTTTATTTTCGACACTATCGGCTTGGCATTGTTTACCGTGGTAGGTGTAGGCAAGAGCATTGCTTTAGGCTATCCTTTCTGGGTGGCGATTATCATGGGTAGCATTACGGGAGCAGCAGGTGGAGTGATTCGTGACGTTTTTATCAATGAAATACCTCTCATTTTCCGAAAAGAAATTTATGCAATGGCCTGCGTCGTAGGTGGTATTGCATACTGGATTTGCGACGCCACAGGTCTGGAATCATACGCCTGTCAGTTGATTGGCGGACTGGCGGTATTCCTGACCCGCATCTTAGCTGTCAAATATCATATCTGCCTGCCTATATTAAAAGGTAGTGAAGAGCCGGAAGAATAAGGACGGCATTACTTTTCCTCCTTTATATCCAGTTCTCCCTGAAAACTAATGGACTGACGGTTTTGCATATTGACATCGATACTTGCCGAACCGTTGGGGAAGACTTTGGCTCTGAATTCATATCTGTCTTCAGGATTACGTGCAACGAATTTGATAACGGCATTCCCTTTCTTGTCCATTTCCATATTATATTCTTTAAGGATGGCTTTGAAATTCAGTCCGTCACCTCCGCCATACGGGATGCTATAAGCCCGTCCATAATAAGGCAAATAAGAAATAACAGAATCATTTCTGATTGTTAGTGAGTAGGAAGATGTCAAAGGGATGGAGCGTCCGCGCATCGGCATGGCAGTATTGACATCTATCTTGTAGTTTTCTGATTCAATCAGTTTCTTTACCGCTTCTTTTTTCTGTTCCTTCTTTTCCTTCTTACTTTGAGCCGAAAGGGTAGGGATTCCCATTAATAAGGCTAATAACAGCATAAAGATTTGTTTCTTCGTTCTCATATCTGTTGTATTTAGGTTGATGTATATATGTATAACAACCAAATATACTAAAAAGACAGGGATACTTCTGTTTCTTTTAATGAAAATTAAACAGAAATCCCTGTCTTTTATAAGTTTAGCCCGATTTAGAACTGTTCCAGTATTTCAATTCGCTTTTCGATAGGAGGATGAGTGGCGAACAACCCGCTAAGTCCGCTGAATATACTTTTAGAATTCTTTTTGGGATTCTGAATAAATAATTGTGCCACGTCTTTCCTTTCTACTGCCTCGATGGCAGGGTCTGCCGATATTTTGCGGAGAGCGTTGGCCAGTGCTAATGGGTTTTTCGTCATTTCTGCCGAACCTGCATCTGCCATGTATTCGCGTTTGCGTGAAATGGCAAAGCGCATCAGGCTTGCGAAGAGATAGCCGATGGCGGCTATCACTAAAGCGATAAGAATAAAGAGGAACACGCCGCCGCTACCTTTATTGTTACTACGCACGCGTATGTGCGTGATGGCATAAAATGTGATTTCTGTCAGCATGGAAAAGATCCCGACAAAGACGATGGAAATAATCAGCAGGCGCACGTCACGGTTACGGATGTGACTTAGCTCGTGCGCAATTACCGCTTCCAGTTCTTCATCATTTAGTTTCCGGATGATACCTTCCGATAGGGTAACGGTGTATGTGCGTTCGTTGATACCGCTGGCAAATGCATTCAGGGAACTGTCATAGATGATATTGATTTTCGGCATTTTCATGCCTTGAGACATACAAAGGTTTTCCACCAGATTATAAACTCGTTTATTCTCCCGACGGTTCAACGGCTTGGAACCGGTGGCGGAATTGATAATACTTGTGTTAGCCCAATAGGCAATCAGAAACCAAATTAATACGATCCCCATGGTATATGGCAACGAAGAGAAGAAGAAATGATTGACCATTGGCATTATTTCTATTTCCATACTCTTTCCGTATCCAAAAAGAACCAACAGGTAACAGGATAAATAGAGGAGTGCCGCTACGAGACAAGGAAACAGGAATAGCAGAAACGCAGAGCGCAGATTATTCCGGCTCTGCTGTGTTTGGATTCCGACGTATTGCATGCGTGTTCGACTTTTGTAATTGGATGGACGGTGTAAATAAAGGTTTTAGAAACTAATTTTAGGTGCCTGCTCCAGATTCGCACGTTCGTTTTTTCCCAAGTCGAACATTATTTCTCTTTGGAATCCGGTCATTCCTGCTATTATATTCGACGGGAATGTCTGCACGGCATTATTGTATTCTTTAGTGGCCGAGTTGAAGTAGCGGCGGACAGCAGCCAGTTTATTTTCTACGTCAGAAATTTCTTCCTGTAATTGCAGGAAATTCTGATTAGCTTTCAGATCGGGGTAAGCTTCGAGGGTAATCTTCAATCCGGCAAGAGCGGAGCTTAATTGGTTTTCGGCAGCTATCTTATCGTCAATCGTTTTTGCACTGACTGCACCGTTACGTGCCTGAATCACCCGGTCGAGCGTTTCTTTCTCATGTGCGGCATATCCTTTCACTGTGTCTACCAGTTGTGGAATGAGATCATGACGTTGTTTCAACTGCACATCGATGTCGGCAAATGCGTTTTCACGATTGTTTCTCAATTTCACTAATGAGTTGTACATGGAGGCGAAAATAATGCCCAGCAATACAATAATTCCTACAATAATAAGTATGGTCATAGCCTTTTGTTTTATTTAGTAATATAAAATCAAAAGTAATCTATTTGGTTCTTTTAACCAAGAGATAGAGAATATATTTACTAAATACCACCTAAAAACTATCAGAAAGCACCTAAAATCTATCATTTGATAGAAT